>NZ_JBVAPG010000094.1:0-32558 GCF_055413685.1 Bradyrhizobium sp. LeoA1Lang
AATATGCTTCGACGTATCCATTCCAATGCGGATAATCTGCGTCACGGACGGCTCCCTCGTTTGAGATTTCGACAACCTCATTCTGGCACAACTGATGCCGTAGGGGGCCGTCCACCCCATCAACCACTGACGTGAATTGTAACTAAGACTGGGCCGACATTTTGCCGTAACCACGGGATCCTGTGGTTAAGGGTCCCGGGTCAAGCCCGGGACGACAGTGTGCTACGCCTCGCGCACCACGGTCTTGAGATAGTTATACGCCTTGATGATCTCGATCAGGCGGTCTTCGGTAGAACGATCGCCACCGTTGGCGTCGGGATGGTGCTGCTTCACCAGCGCCTTGTACTTCGCCTTGACGTCTTCGAGCGTCGCCTCGGCGGAGAGTCCCATCACCTGCAGTGCCTTGCGCTCGGCGTTCATTACCTTGCGCGCCTCGGGCTTGGCCTGCGCGCCGGGGCCAGGCCGCCAGCCAGCGCGGCCATTGAGTTCGGAGAACACGTTAAAGGGATCGGCGGCGCCGCCGAGATCGTCCTCGGCACTACCCTTGCCATGCTTGGCGCTGGTGTTGGCGCCCATCTTCCAGGTCGGGCGATGGCCGGTCAGCGCATCCTTCTGGTAGCGCGCCACCGCCTCGGGATTCATGCCCTGGAAAAAATTGTAGGACTGGTTGTACTCGCGAACATGGTCGAGGCAGAAATGCCAATACTCGCGCGAATTCTCGCGGCCCTTCGGCGCGCGGTGCGAACCCTTGTTCTGACAGCCGGCCCATTCGCAGGTGATGGCTTCCTGGCCAGCCTGCGCCTGGCGCTTCGCACTCACCTTCGTCGGCTTGATGCGAATGGAGTCGAAGAATTTTGATGAATCGATCGCCATGACTGACTTTGACTACGCAATGCAAAAAGCTTCAAGTCTTGACATTGCGAATACCTCTGCTTCGGATGTGCCATTGACGAAATGCAGCCTTCGAACTATTGCCGCCGCCATGAGCACAAGAGATGTTATTATAAACAAGTTGCGTGAAGCTTTCTTGCCCGAAAGCCTCGAGGTCCACGATGAATCACATCTGCATGAGGGCCACGCGGGGCATCGGCCAGGCGGCGAGACGCATTTCCGTGTCTATATTGTATCTCAAGCGTTCGAAGGGAAGAGCCGGATCGAACGCCATCGCATGATTAATGCGGCACTCACCCAGGAACTCGCGGATGGCGTGCATGCGCTCGCGATCCATGCGCAAGCTCCAGTGGAACGACCGCGCTGAGGGGCGCCGCCTCGAAATTTAGCTGAAGAACACGCCCGAACTGCGGTTTTGATCAACGTCGCGCAAGACGCCACGGCTGTTTTCCTTTATCAGAAATAGCTGCCTGGGCGATGGACAGTTCCATTGGAATTGGGCAGGCTCATTGCACCATCGTCACCTGTAACGAGGGGCTGTCAGATGGTTCACTGGGCACATCTGCAATTGGCCGCGGCCGTGATGGCAATGCTGGCGCTCTCTGTGCCCGTACCGGCTGCGGCACAGGCCATGCCGAGCCCGCTCGTTCAGGAAGTGCTCGTGAAAAGCATTCTGGTGACGCTGAGCGATGCCGTCGCCGCCAATAATTTCACGGTCCTGCACGCCAAGCTCTCAAAGCCGTTCGCCGGGCAGTTTCCGCCGGAGAAGCTGCAGGCCGTCTTCAAGGATCTCGTCGACAAGCACGCGGTGTTCGACGCCGTGGTGGCAAAGCCCGTCGTTGCAGACGAGGAGGCAAAGATTGACGACAAGGGCGTGCTGCGCCTGAAGGGCCATTTCGAGACCACGCCGAAGCAGGTGAAGTATCAGCTCGCCTTCATCCCCGCCGACGGCACCTGGAAGCTTTCCGGCATCACCATCGACATTGAATAGGCGCCCTGCCTGATCCTCATCCTCCTGCCCGATCCTCATCCTGAGGAGCGCGCAGCGCGTCTCGAAGGACGAGGCCCCGCCGCTTCCACGCATTCCGCGGCGGCACCTCGGCCTCGCCCTTCGAGACGGCCGCTGCGCGGCCTCCTCAGGGTGAGGAGATGGAGCGGATATGCGCTGCGCGAGCTGACTAGAACGCCGTCCCCGCGCGCTTCGGCCTGGGCTCCTCGGCCTCGGCTTCGCGCGGCAGCGCGGTGATGCGTAGTGCCGTGATGCGGTTGCGCTCGCGGCGCAGGACGCGGAAGCGGAAGCCGTGGAAGGTGAAGCTTTGGCCGCGTTCGGGTATCGAGCGCGCTTCATGGATCACGAGACCCGCCACGGTCGTGGCTTCCTCGTCCGGCAAATGCCAGTCCATCGCACGGTTGAGATCGCGGATCGGCACCGAGCCGTCGACCACCACGGAGCCGTCGGGCTGGGCACGAACACCCGCGACCACCACGTCGTGCTCGTCGGAAATGTCGCCGACGATCTCCTCCAGGATATCTTCCAGTGTCACCAGGCCTTCGACTTCGCCATACTCGTCGACGACGAGGGCGAAGTGCGTCTTGCGGCGGCGGAACGCCTTGAGCTGCTCGGAGACGGGCCGCATCTCCGGCACGAACCAGGGCGGCAGCGCGATGGTGGAGACGTCGATGCTCGACGTGTCGCCATCGGCGGCGCGGATGGCGCGCAGCAAATCCTTGGCGTGCAGCACCCCGATGATGTTCTCGGGCTTGTCGCGCCACAGCGGAATGCGGGTGTACTCGGTGGCGAGCACCTCACGCACCAGTTCCTCCGGCGGCAGGTCCGCGTTGATCATGGTCATTTCGGTGCGATGGACCATCACGTCGGACACCTGCAACTCGCGCAGATCCAGGAGCCCGCCGAACATGTCGCGGTCCAGCTTCTCGACCTTGCCCTCATGATGCAACAGGTCGACGGCGCCGCGCAGTCGCTCGGTCGGCGACAGGATGGCCTGGTTGGCGCCAACCTTGATGCCGAAGAGTTTCATCAGAGCGAGCACGATGAACTCGATCACGGTCAGGAACGGTCCGAGCAGATAGACGGTGACCTTCATCGGCCGCGCCACCAGGAGCGATATCCGGTCGGGCGCGTTGATCGCGATGGTCTTCGGCAGCACCTCGGCGAAGATCACGACCGTCACCGTCATCACCGCGGTCGCATAGAGCACGCCGACATCGCCAAACCAGGCGGTGAGGATGCCGGTTGCGAGAGCCGATGCGCCGATATTGGCGATGTTGTTGCCGAGCAGCAGCGCGCCGATCAGCCGCTCGCGCATGTTGAACAGGCTGGAGACGACGCCGGCCTCGCGGTTGCCCTGCTTGGACAGCCGCAGCATGCTGGCGCGCGAAGCGCCGGTCAGCGCGGTCTCGCTCGCCGCGAAAAAGGCGGAGACCAACAGGCAGACGACGACGATTGCGAACGAAACCCAGGTCAAGCTACGTCATCCGAGCAGCGTCTTTGTCTTGGGCATGATCTCTTCGGAAAACCGGTTCCCACTTTTCCGGATCATGCTCTTAATTCTCGGCCAATTTTGCCTTCAGAAAGTCACGCACCGGCGCAGGTTCGACGTCGCGCGCGATCACCGCGCGGCCGACGGCTTCCAGCAGAATGAAAGTCAGCTTGCCGCGCTTGACCTTCTTGTCCTGCGCCATCAGCGCCATCAGCGCGTCGGCATCGGCCAGTCCTTCCTGGGCGAAGCCGCCGATATCCTGCAGCCGGGTCGGCAATCCCACCGCGGCGAGGTGGCGTTTCACGCGCGCCGCGTCCGCTTGCGCGATCATGCCGAGGGAAGCGGAAAATTCTGCCGCCAGCGTCATGCCGATGGCAACGCCTTCGCCGTGGAACAGCCGGTCGGAAAAGCCCGTCGCCGCTTCCAGCGCGTGACCGAACGTGTGGCCGAGATTGAGCAGCGCGCGCTCGCCGGTCTCGCGTTCGTCGCGCGAGACGATCGCGGCCTTGGCGCGGCATGAGGTTGCGATCGCGTGCTCGCGCGCCGCGCCGCCCGAGAAGATGTCGGCGTGACTGGCTTCCAGCCAGGCGAAGAAAGCCTCATCGCCAAGCACGCCATATTTGGCGACCTCCGCATAGCCGGCACGGAACTGACGCGGCGACAGCGTGTCGAGCACGGCCGTATCGGCGACGACAAGCACCGGCTGGTGGAAGGCGCCGATCAGGTTCTTGCCCTGCGGCGAGTTGATCCCCGTCTTGCCGCCGACCGAGGAATCGACCTGCGCCAGCAGGGAGGTCGGAACCTGCACGAAATCGACGCCGCGGCGCAGGATGGCCGCGGCAAAGCCCGCGAGATCGCCAACCACGCCGCCGCCGAGCGCGATCACGAGATCGTTGCGCTCGATCTTGGCCGCGATCAGCGCTTCGCTGACCTGGGTCAGGCCGGCATAACTCTTCGAGCCCTCGCCCTCCTCGACGATGATGCGCGAACTCGAAATGCCCGCCGCCGCAAGCGACGCCTCGGTCGGCTCCAGCCAATGCTTCGCCACGGTGCGGTCGGTGACGATGGCGGTGCGCGTACCCGGGCGGAGCGCCGCAATGCGCGGCCCGAGCGACGGCAGCACCTCGCGCCCGATCACGATGTCGTAGGCGCGGTCGCCGAGCGCGACATCGACGGTGATGGGATCCGAGTGTTTCAGTGGCGCAGTCATGATGGGATGCTAATTCCGTTGGTTTCCGGTTGTGCCGTGCCGTTGCCACAGAGATGGGCATGCAACGCCTCTAAGCACTCCTCGACGATCCGGTCATGCGGCACGTCGCGCGACGAAATCGTCAGGTCAGCGCTCCGGTAGACCGGCTCGCGCTCGCCGAGCAGACGGTTGACCGTCCCCTCGGGATCCGCGGTCTGCAACAGCGGGCGATCGGCTCGGCGCCGCACCCGGCGCATGATGACATCGGCATCGGCGCGCAGCCAGAGCGAGATTGCCTTGGCACGGATGCAGTTGCGGGTCTCCTCACGCATGAACGCGCCGCCGCCGGTGGCGAGCACTGCCGGCCCGTCGCTAAGCAGGCGCGCGATTACCCGCGCCTCGCCATCCCTGAAATAGGCCTCGCCATGGGTTTCGAAAATCTCCGGGATCGACATGCCCGCCGCCGCCTCGATCTCGGTGTCGGCATCGGTGAAGGATAGCCTCAGCCGCGCGGCCAGCCGCCGGCCGATGGTCGATTTGCCGGCGCCCATCATGCCCACCAGCACGATCGACCTCGACCCCAGCGCGGCCAGGATGTCGGCCTCCAGGGACGGGAGCGCAGGTAGCGGTGGGGCGCTGTCTGGCATCTAAAGCTCGGTCTCTCGGCGAATTTGCGGCATTCCGGTCACCTATACTACCCCCGCCGATACCGTTGCCAGAGTCTTGCAACGGCTGAGGGAACATGGTGGATGATGCCGATGGTTAATTCGCCGCCCGAGCCTTCGATATGCCGAGCCTGTTCCGCTTCCTGACGGTCGTCGCCGTGATCGGCGGTATCGGCTACGGGATCATCTTCGCGCTGGCCAATTTCGTGACCCCGAAACCGCGGGAAATGACGGTGACGATCCCACCGGATAAGTTCCTCAAGAAATAGCCGCTATGATTCGGCGATGCGTCCCAAGACACGTTCCAGCACATCAGATGCCGGGCTGATCAGCCTGTTCCTCGACATGCTCGCGGCCGAACAGGGCGCGGGCGAGAACACGCTCGACGCCTATCGTCGCGACCTCGAGGACCTGTCCGAATTCCTCACCCATGCCGGCAGGAGCTTTGCCGGCGCGGTCACCCAGACGCTCCGCGACTACCTCGCCGACCTCGACACGCGCGGGTTCAAATCAACCAGCGTCGCCCGCCGGCTTTCCTCGATGCGGCATCTGTTCCGATTCCTGCTCAACGAGCGCATCCGCAGCGACGATCCTGCCGCGATCCTCTCTGGCCCGAAGCGCGGCCGCGGCCTGCCCAAGGTGCTGTCGATCGCCGACGTCGACCGCATGCTGACGCGGGCGAAGGAACTCACGCAGACCGACACGACGCCGGCGCAGCGGCTGCGCGCGCTCCGGCTCCATTGCCTGCTCGAGGTGCTGTACGCCACCGGCTTGCGCGTCTCCGAACTGGTCTCGCTGCCGCTGTCGGCGGCGCGGCGCGATGCCCGCATGATCGTGGTGCGCGGCAAGGGCAACAAGGAGCGGCTGGTGCCGCTGAACGAGGCTTCGCGGCAGGCGATGGCCGATTATCTCACGGCGATGCAGGTCATGAAGCCGGAAAAGAAGGCCGCGCCGTCGAAATGGCTGTTTCCCTCCTTCGGCGAGAGCGGTCATTTGACACGGCAACACTTTGCCCGCGATCTCAAGGAATTGGCGGCGGCTTCCGGCCTGGCGCCGCGGCTCGTTTCCCCGCACGTGCTGCGGCATGCTTTTGCCAGCCACCTCCTGCACAACGGCGCGGACCTGCGGATCGTCCAGACCCTGCTCGGCCACACCGACATCTCCACCACCCAGATCTATACCCATGTAGTCGAGGAGCGGCTGAAGAGCCTGGTGCGCGACCTGCATCCGCTGGCGGAGAAGGCTTAGCCCGGTCGATCCCCGGATTACGCTTCGCTCCATCCGGGCTACGGGTTACGCCTTGACTTCGGCGGCTTCTCACAGGAAAGAGCGTCACCGCTTGCGGTCAGCCCACGCGCCTCGGCTTAGGCTGCGTGTTAACTTATTGAAGATACAAAACTTCTCTTCCAGACCCCAGACCCGCTTCGCCGCCCGCCAGGTTCCTTCCTATATTGCCGTAATGCCGGATCAGATGCGCAGTTACCTCGACTTCGAAAAACCCGTCGCCGAGCTTGAATCCAAGATCGACGAATTGCGCGCGCTGGCAGCGTCCGGCAGCGACATCGGCGACGAGATCGCGCGGATCGAGGAGAAGGCCGGCCAGGCGCTGGCCGACCTCTATGCCAATCTGACGCCGTGGCAGAAGACGCTGGTGGCCCGGCACCCGCAGCGGCCGCATTTGACCGATTTCGTCAGCGCGCTCATCACCGAATTCACGCCGCTGGCTGGCGACCGCAAATTCGCCGACGACGAAGCCCTGCTCGGCGGCTTCGGCCGCTTCCGCGGCGAGAGCATCTGCGTGATCGGCCAGGAGAAGGGCGCCTCCACCGAGAGCCGGATCAAGCACAATTTCGGCATGGCGCGGCCCGAAGGCTACCGCAAGGCGGTCCGGCTGATGGAAATGGCCGACCGTTTCGGCATTCCGGTACTCTCCCTCGTCGATTCGGCCGGCGCCTATCCCGGCATCGGCGCGGAGGAGCGCGGACAGGCCGAAGCGATCGCGCGCTCGACCGACGCCTGCCTGTCGCTGGGGGTGCCCAATGTCGCGATCATTACCGGCGAGGGCATGTCCGGCGGCGCGATCGCGATCACCACGGCCAACCGCGTCCTGATGATGGAGCACGCGATCTACAGCGTGATCTCGCCGGAGGCGGCATCCTCGATCCTGTGGCGGGACGGCACCAAGGCGCAGGAAGCCGCCAACAGCATGAAGATCACCGCCCAGGACATGCTGCGATTCGGCGTGATCGACCAGATCCTGAAGGAGCCGCCGGGCGGCGCCCATCGCGATCCCGCCGCCATGATCGCGTCCACCGGCGATGCCATCGCGCAGGCCTTCGACGACCTACGAAATCTTGATGCGGACGCGATCCGCAAGCAGCGCCGCCAGAAGTTTCTCGATATCGGCCGCAAGCTCGCTTAGCTGGCCGCAAATCGCGGCATTTTGCTCCAGGTCGGCCAGTTTGGCCGCAATTCGGCCTAGAGGCGGGTTTTTAACCCTTGCTTGACCATGCCTGTCATGGTTCCGGCCCGCCGGACCCCGTTCAGGTTGCGGGTGGGAAGTCCAAAGGTTAGTATTTTAACGATCGCTTCAAGGCATAAAGGCTGACTTGGGGTTGCCCGAAATGCCTGGTGGGTGTGGAGCTTGGACTTGAATCACCGCACGCTGGTTCGCGCGCTTCTGGCCTCGGCTGCCCTTGCGGCCGCTGTATTGCTCGCCGGTTGCAATAGCGACGACATCTCACTCGCATCGAATGCCAAGGCCAACCAGCCGGTGCCGCCGAAGCTGGTCGCGGCGATTGCCGAAAAGGACATGGATCTGCAGTCGCCGATCCTGGTCCGCCTGTTCAAGCAGGAAGCCGAGCTCGAAGTCTGGAAGCAGGACCGCTCCGGCAGGTTCGCGCTGCTGAAGACCTATCCGATCTGCCGCTGGTCCGGCGATCTGGGCCCGAAGATCCGCGAGGGCGACCGCCAGGCGCCGGAGGGCTTCTATACGATCAGCCCGGGCCAGATGAACCCGCAATCAGCCTACTATCTCTCCTTCAACACCGGCTACCCCAACGCCTTCGACAAGGCGCTCGGCCGCACTGGCTCGCAGTTGATGGTGCATGGCGACTGCTCCTCGCGCGGCTGCTACGCGATGACCGACGAGCAGATCGCGGAGATTTATTCGCTGGGCCGCGAGTCCTTCTTCGGCGGCCAGAAGGCATTCCAGTTGCAGGCCTATCCGTTCCGGATGACGCCGGTGAACATGGCCAAGCACCGCAACAACCCGAACATGCCTTTCTGGAAGATGATCAAGGAAGGCTACGACCATTTCGAGGTGACGAAGCAGGAGCCGAAGGTCGACTTCTGCGAGAGGAAATATGTCTTCGACGCCGCCAAGCCTGCGGGCGCCACCCGCGATCCGGTGTTCGATGCGTCCGCCAGATGCCCGGCCTATGTGATCCCGGACGAAATCGCGAGCGCCGTGCGCGAGAGGCAGCAGCAGGAGGCGGCCGAAGTCGCCAAGCTGATCTCCAAGGGCACGCCAGTGGCGCGGATGAACACCGGCATCGATGGCGGCATGAACAAGATCTTTGCCTCCAAGCTGCCGGAGGGCAGTACCGGCCTCTCCGAGGGCGGCGACAGCCAGAGCTTGGCGTCGCTGCAGTTGGCGCGTGCGCCCGGCACGATCCCGTCCACCGTCAATCCGCCGAAGCCGAACCTGGCGCAGCCCGAAGAGCCGGTCGTGGCAGTGTCGACGACTTCGGCGACGTCATCGACCCCGTCGATCTCGTCGACCAAGGTCGCTTCCGCGACGCCCGCGACGCAGTCAGGCGAGCAGTCGGAAGGCTTCTTCTCCAGCATCGCCCGCAAGGTCGGGATCGGCGCCACAGCCGATGCCAACGCCGCCGCGACCAGCGTGCCGCCCTCCGCACCCGCGGCGGCCGCGAAGCCGAAGGCGGTCGAGACCAGGGCCGCCGACGCCAAGGCTGCTGAGATCAAGGCTGCTCAGACCAAGCCGCAATCGGTCGTTCGCGTCGCACCGAAGCCCGAGACCAAGCTCGCCGCCGTCAAGCCGACGCTCAAGCCGACCGTCACCGATGCGCCGGCGACCTCGACCGCCGCAGCCGCGCCGGCCGCTAAGGACACGCAACTCTCCGGCTCGCAGCCGATCGTGCAGCCGAACTCCTTCGACGGCCGCTTCGGAGCGATGAAGTAGGCGCGGCGTTCTCCCCGCCTACGATCCTCCCAACATCCGCACCGCGTCATTGCGAGCGGAGCGAAGCAATCCATTTCGCCGCTTGCGGAGGCGTGGATTGCTTCGTCGCTTGCGCTCCTCGCAATGACGTGGGGTGAGTTCTGATTCAAATGTCAAACAGCTCTTCGCTGTCATCGTCCGGCTTGACCGGACGATCCAGTATTCCAGAGGCGGCGGTGCTTGAGCCGAGAGGCCGCGGAGTACTGGATACCCGCCTTCGCGGGCATGACGGTGGAGCGAGAGGAGACAAGAGTTCGCATTCTCGCGGCGCTTTGCGTCCGAGCTTTGCGTTCGTTTCACCCTCTCATTGAGCGGAGGGCGCAGGGAAAGCCGGGTGCTGGTTGCACCCGTGGGTCCCGTGCAACAAAAAGCACGGGGGTAGGACCACAGGTTCAACCGAAGCATTCCGGCTTTCCCTGCGCGATGGTGTTACGGCTTACTTCGTGCTCTCCTCGGTGACCGGGCTTTCTTGCCACCGTCATCTCCCGCGCGAACTTGTTCGCGCGAAAAACTTAGCGCCAGCGTCGGGGCGCCAGGACCACACGACTTCGCCGTCCGCGGATGTTGCGTTCGTCTATCGCAAGACCTGCGTCCACCGCATCTCACCGCAACGTTCGTGACGATCGCGAGCCGCCCCTCATTCGGATGAGACGCGCGGAGTTAAATCACTGATTTGCCCGACGGCGAAAGCGGAATGTTTTTTGCGCGAGGGCTGGACAGACTTTTGCTGATTTGCCCGTCGGGTTGATTTGTCGCGCCCGAAGTAGCCACATCGTCATTGCGAGCCAACGGGTCGCAATGACGGAAGCAGTCATTCCGGGGCGATGCGAAGCATCGAGCCCGGAATCCATTGGGCTGCATGCGCTGGAGGAGAAATGGATTCCGGGTTCGTCCTTCGGACGCCCCGGAATGACGGAGAGGAGTACGCTGCCCGTTGCGGGCAACTCATCTTACGCGTAGCGGCCGTGGCAGTGCTTGTACTTCTTGCCGCTGCCGCAGGGGCAATCCTCGTTGCGGCCGACCTTGCCCCAGGTGGCGGGATTGTTGGGATCGCGGTCGGAGGGGGCGGCCTTCGGCACCAGCGAGGCGTTGGCGAAGGACATCTCGTCCTCGCCGGTGTTGGGATCGAGCTTGTGCACTTCCATCGCCGGCAACACCGGCTGTTGCTCCTCCGGCGGGATGATCTCGACCCGCATCAATTGCGCGGTGACGGCCTCGCGCAGATGCGAGCTCATCTCCTGGAAGAGGTTGAAGGCTTCCGTCTTGTACTCCTGCAGCGGATCGCGCTGGCCATAGCCGCGCAGACCGATCACTTGGCGCAGATGGTCAAGCATGATCAGGTGCTCGCGCCAGAGATGGTCGAGCGTCTGCAACAGGATCGTCTTCTCGACGTAGCGCATCACGTCGGGACCCCATTGCGCGACCTTGGCCGCCATACGCTCGTCGACATGCTTCTCGATCCGCGCCAGCAATTCCTCGTCGGCGATGCCCTCTTCCTTGGCCCATTCGTCGACCGGCAGGTCGACATCGAGCACGCGCTTCAATTCGTCCTTCAGCCCCGCCGCATCCCACTGCTCGGCATAGGCATGCTCGGGGATATGCTTGGCCACCAGATCCTCGATGAAGGCGTGGCGCATATCAGTGACGGTCTCGGCGACACTCTCGTCCTTCATCAGTTCGACGCGCTGGTCGAAGATCACCTTGCGCTGGTCGTTCTGGACGTTGTCGAATTTGAGCAGGTTCTTGCGGATGTCGAAGTTGCGCGCTTCGACCTTCTGCTGCGCCTTTTCCAGCGCCTTGTTGATCCAGGGATGGATGATCGCCTCGCCCTCTTTCAGGCCGAGCCGGGTCAGCATGCTGTCGAGCCGGTCGGACCCGAAGATGCGCATCAGATCGTCTTCCAGCGACAGGAAGAATTTCGAGCGGCCGGGGTCGCCCTGGCGGCCGGAACGGCCGCGGAGCTGGTTGTCGATGCGGCGGGATTCATGCCGTTCGGAGCCGATGATGTAGAGGCCGCCGGGCTTGCTCACCGTCTTGGCCGGCTTGCTGCCCTTGGCGGGCTCGACCTCGACGACCTCCTCGGCCTTCAAGACGATTTCGCGGAAGCGCTCGATGTCGGCCTTGATTTGCTCGATCTTCTGCGCCTTCTCGGCTTCATCGGTGATGGCGGCCGTCTCCTGCTGGATCCGCATCTCGAGCGAACCGCCGAGCTTGATGTCGGTACCGCGGCCGGCCATGTTGGTCGCGATCGTGATCGCGCCGGGCACGCCGGCTTCGGCGACGATATAGGCTTCCTGCTCGTGGAAACGCGCGTTCAAGACCGCGAACAGTTTCGCCGGCTTGCCGGCGCGCGCAGCGGCATAGAGCTTGTCGAGCGCGCCGTGATTGCTGAAGTCGATCTGCTTGTAGCCGTGCTTGCGCAAGTACTCGGCCAGCACTTCCGACTTCTCGATCGACGCGGTGCCGACCAGGACCGGCTGCAGTCGCTTGTTGGCGCGTTCGATCTCGGCGAGGATCGCGGCGTATTTTTCGTTCTGCGTGCGATAGACCTCATCGTCCTCGTCGAGGCGCGCCACCGGCAGGTTGGTCGGGATCTCCAGGACCTCGAGCTTGTAGATGTCGAACAATTCGTCGGCCTCGGTCGCGGCCGTGCCGGTCATGCCCGCCAGCTTCTCGTACATCCGGAAATAGTTCTGGAAGGTGATGGATGCGAGCGTCTGGTTCTCCGGCTGGACCTGGACGTGCTCTTTGGCTTCCAGCGCCTGGTGCAGGCCTTCCGAGTAGCGGCGGCCCGGCATCATGCGTCCGGTGAACTCGTCGATGATGACAACCTCGCCGTCGCGGACAATGTAGTCCTTGTCGCGGGTGAACAGCGTATGTGCGCGCAGCGCCTGGTTGACGTGGTGGACCACCGAGACGTTCTCGACGTCGTAGAGCGACTCGCCCTTGAGCTGGCCGGCATCGCGCAGCAACCCTTCGAGCTTTTCCATGCCGCTTTCGGTCAGCGTCACCGTGCGCTGCTTCTCGTCGACGTCGTAGTCCGTCTTGTCGAGCTGGGGAAAGAACGTGTCGATGGTGTTGTAGAAATCCGAGCGGTCGTCGAGCGGGCCGGAGATGATCAGCGGCGTCCGCGCCTCGTCGATCAGGATCGAGTCGACTTCGTCGACGATGGCGTAATAGTGCCCGCGCTGGACCATGTCCTCGAGGCGGTACTTCATGTTGTCGCGGAGGTAGTCGAAACCGTATTCGTTATTGGTGCCGTAGGTGATGTCGCAAGCATAGGCCGTCTTGCGCTCGGCATCGTCGAGCCCGTGGACGATCACGCCGGTGCTCATCCCGAGGAAGGAATAGATCTGGCCCATCCAGCCGGAGTCACGGCGGGCGAGGTAATCGTTGACGGTGACGACGTGGACGCCCTTGCCGGCAAGTGCGTTGAGATAGACCGCGAGTGTTGCCACCAGCGTCTTGCCTTCGCCGGTCTTCATCTCGGCGATGTCGCCCTCATGCAGCACCATGCCGCCGATGAGCTGCACATCGAAATGGCGCTGGCCGAGGGTGCGCTTGGCGGCCTCGCGGACGGTGGCGAACGCAGGAACCAGAAGGTCGTCGAGCGTCTTGCCGTTCGCCAATTCCTGCCGGAATTCGGCGGTGCGGGCCTTCAACGCCTCGTCCGAAAGCTTTGCGAGTTCGGGCTCCAATGCGTTGATGGCGTTGACGCGGGACTGGTATCCCTTCACCCGCCGGTCGTTGGCGGAGCCGAACAATTTGCGGGCGAGCGCGCCGATCATGCGTAGTTCCTGTTCTTCTGCGTTGCAACCGGAGCGTGGTGCAGCCGATCGTCTATCAACTCACCGTGACGCACCCCGGCAACGGCCCCAACCTGGGGCCCGATCCGCCAATTAAGTGGGAAGCAAGCAATCCAAGGTTCAACGGCCAAAAACGTAAGCAAAATGAGCGCTATCGCCATTGACACGATGGGCCAGAGATATGGCCCGCTCCGGGGGTTGTCAACGCTCGGCAGGATGTCAAGGAATTCATCATTTTGTCAGACTTTTCGCGTTGCCAAGGCGGCTTGATTGGGCGAGTGTCCGCCCCGCTCAAGACAAGTTCCCCCTGTTCGAGACAAGTTAAGGATTTTGCATGACCACCTCGTTCGCGGAAATGAAACCCGGCTTGCGTGTCGGCCTTGCGTCACTGGCCGTGGCCGGCTCGATCGCTGCCGTTCTCGCCTTTGGCCTGCCGGTCCGCGCCGAGGATGCCAACCCGGTGCTTGCCAAGGTCAACGGGCAAGAGATCCGCCAGAGCGATGTGGCGATTGCCGAAGAGGAACTCGGGCCGAGCCTGCAGCAGATGGACCCGGCGACGCGGAAGGATAACCTCCTGGCCTTCCTGATCGACATGAAGATCGTCGCCAAGGCCGCCGAGGACAAGAAGGTCGACAATACTGACGAGTTCAAGAAGCGTATCGCCTTCACCCGCAACCGGCTCCTGATGGACAGCCTGCTTGCCAGCGAGGGCAAGGCCGCGACCACCGACGACGCCATGAAGAAGGTCTATGAGGAGGCCTCCAAGCAGATCACCGGCGAACAGGAAGTGCATGCCCGCCACATCCTGGTTGAGACCGAGGACGAGGCCAAGGCGATCAAGGCCGAGCTCGCGAAGGGCGCCGATTTCGCCGAACTCGCCAAGAAGAAGTCCAAGGATCCCGGCGCCTCCGATGGCGGCGATCTCGGCTTCTTCACCAAGGAGCAGATGGTGCCGGAATTTTCCGCCGTCGCCTTTTCGCTCGAGCCGGGCAAGATCTCCGATCCCGTGAAGTCGCAATTCGGCTGGCACATCATCAAGGTCGAGGAAAAGCGCAACCGCACCGCGCCGCCGTTCGACCAGGTCAAGAGCCAGATCGAGACCTATGTGACCCGCAAGGCGCAGGCCGACTACGTCGCCAAGCTGCGCGAGGCCGCCAAGATCGAGCGCATGGACAAGCCGGAAGAGACCGCCAAGAGCGACAGCAAGCCGGACGCAACGGCCCCGGCCGCCAAGCCGTCCGACTCCAAGATGGCACCGCCGGCGAAGAAGTAAGAATTCGCTGTCACTTCAGCGAAGCCAATAGTATCTACACTCGTCATGGCCGGGCTTGTCCCGGCCATCTACGTCTTGGCGCCTCGCCGGCCGGGAAAAGGACGTGGATGGCCGGGTCAAGCCCGGCCATGACGATCATCATTACCCCGTCCCGCCGGATTTTCACCCATGTCCACCGCCGTTTCTCCTCTCGCCCCGACAGACGTTCCCGATTTGCCCGCGATTGCGGGCGTCAGGCTTGCGACGGCGGCAGCGGGCATCCGCTACAAGGGGCGCACCGATGTGCTGCTCGCGGTGATGGAGAAGGGCACCACCGTCGCCGGCGTCTTCACCAAGTCCAAGTGCCCCTCGGCGCCGGTGGAATGGTGCCGCGCCAAGCTTGGCAAGGGCGGACCTACCAAGGGAGGATTTGCTCGCGCGCTGGTGGTCAATTCCGGCAATGCCAATGCCTTCACCGGCAAGACCGGCAAGCAGTCGACCGCGCTGACCGCGCAGATCGCCGCCAAGGCGGTCGGCTGCGGCGTCAATGAGGTGTTCCTGGCTTCCACCGGCGTGATCGGCGAGCCGCTCGATGCGACCAAGTTCGACGGGGTGCTGGCGACGCTGGCCGAGCAAGCTGGGCCCGATGACTGGATGAGCGCTGCGAAGGCGATCATGACCACCGACACCTTCCCGAAGGTCGCGACCGCGACCGTCAAGCTCGGCAAGGCCAAGGTCACGATCAACGGCATGGCCAAGGGCGCCGGCATGATCGCACCCGACATGGCGACGATGCTCTCCTTCATCTTCACCGACGCGCCGCTGTCCTCAGCCGCGCTACAACAGCTCCTGAAGAGCGGGGTCGAGGACACCTTCAATGCCGTCACCATCGACGGCGACACCTCGACATCGGACACGCTATTGGCGTTCGCGACCGGCACCGCCGCGGCAAACGGCGCGCCGAAGATCAGCCGCGCCAGCGATCCGCGCCTGAAAGCGTTTACGAAAGCGTTCCGCGATGTGCTCGCCGATCTTGCCGAGCAGGTGGCGCGCGACGGCGAAGGCGCGCGGAAACTGGTCGAGATCATCGTCGATGGCGCCACCACCAGGGCGTCGGCGCGCAAGATCGCGATGTCGGTGGCGAACTCGCCGCTGGTGAAGACCGCGATCGCGGGCGAGGACGCCAATTGGGGCCGCGTGGTGATGGCGGTCGGCAAGGCCGGCGAGCCGGCCAACCGTGACAAGCTCTCGATTTCCTTCAACGGCATCCGCGTCGCCAAGAGCGGCGCGCGCGATCCCTCCTACAACGAGGCGGAAGTATCGCAGGCGATGAAGCAGCCGAAGATCCAGATCAAGGTCAACCTCGGCCTCGGCAAGGGCCGCGACCGCGTGCTGACCTGCGATCTCACCAAGGAATATGTCGCGATCAACGGCGATTATCGGTCGTGATATCAGTGATTCCGTAGGGTGGGCAAAGCGCGGCGTGCCCACCATTGCGAGCAGAGTGTTGGCGGTGGGCACGCTGCGCTTTGCCCACCCTACGATTCAAGCGTGTGGTGCATGACCGATATTAAACTCACCCTCGTGGTTGCCTGCGCGCTTGTTGATGCCGACAAGCGCGTGCTGCTGGCGCAGCGGCCGGCGGGCAAGCCGATGGCTGGTCTCTGGGAATTTCCCGGCGGCAAGGTCGAGGCAGGCGAACGGCCGGAAGCCACGCTGATCCGCGAATTGCACGAAGAACTCGGCATCACCGTCGCCGAGCCGTGCCTGGCGCCGCTGACCTTTGCGAGCCACGCCTACGAGACGTTTCACCTGCTGATGCCGCTCTATATCTGCCGGCGCTGGGACGGCATGGTGACGGCGCGCGAGGGGCAGAATCTCGCCTGGGTCCGCGCC
The DNA here is from genome assembly GCF_055413685.1 of Bradyrhizobium sp. LeoA1Lang. Classification (NCBI taxonomy): domain Bacteria; kingdom Pseudomonadati; phylum Pseudomonadota; class Alphaproteobacteria; order Hyphomicrobiales; family Nitrobacteraceae; genus Bradyrhizobium; species Bradyrhizobium sp. LeoA1Lang. The sequence continues at coordinate 16,444 of NZ_JBVAPG010000094.1, forward strand.
AACAAATTGCGCGACTACGAGATGCCGGCGGCGGATATTCCGCTGATCCCGCATCTGATTGATCTGTTGTTGTAGGTTTGCTCGCGGCGGGCCGCCGCACCTTCACTCGTCATGCGCGGGCTTGACCCGCGCATCCATCTTCACAAAGACTCTTTCCAGATCGATGGATCGCCGGGTCAAGCCCGGCGATGACGGCCGGGGTATTCGGCGTCAGTCGCGCTTTGCCCGCTTCACCGCCTCTTCCAGACTCGTCTTCGCCGAACCCGGCCGCAGCGGTTTTTGCTGGCTTTCATGCGGCGCCCAGCCGGACAGCCAGATCACATCGAAGGTGGCGCGGATGCGGCCGTCAGAATCGGCGAAGCGTTCGGCATAGATTTGCGCCATCCGCAGCAAGGTGGCGCGGCGGCTCAGTGCGCGGCGGCGCTCGATCAGGATGTTGGTGGCGCCCATGCGCCGCAGTTCCTGCATCAGCGCGAACGCATTGTCGTAGCGCACCACGATGCGGTCGACATCGGTCACCGGCAACGCGAGGCCCGCACGCTGCAACAGCGCGCCGACGTCGCGCAGATCGGCGAATGGCGCAACGCGCGGCGACACCCCGCTTTCGCATTCGGCTTCGGCCGCCGCAAAGGATTGTCTGAGCTCGGTCAGCGTATCGCCGCCGATCATCGCCGCGAGCAACAGACCATCGGGCCTCAGCGCGCGACGGATCTGCGCGAGCACGCCGGGAAGATCGTTGACGAACTGGAAGGCGAGCGCGGAGACCGCGAGATCGAGCGATTGCGGCTGCAGCGGAAGGACTTCGGAAGCCTCGAATGTGACCTCGCGGACCGACTTGCATCGCTCGCGCACGAGATCATGCAGCGCGTTGCCCGGCGTCCAGATGTCGGCGGCATCGGCAAACTCCCGCGTGACCGCCTGCAACCGCTCGGCCATGTCCTCGGCGACGCGCTCGAGCAGGAAGGTGACCGGCGCGTTGCGCCGCGCGCGCTTCAGCCGGGCTGACAACAGCGAACGGTCGAACAACACAGGAGTGGTCGGGTTTGCGGCCATGCCGGTTGGTACGCCTTGCCTCCGTCGCTGGCAACGCAATGCTTGAGCTGACAGGTTCGCGGCGCTAGCCTCCCTTCATGGGCGCCGAAGCATCACCATCCCGCTCTATTGCAGGCCATCTGCGCGGCGCGCTGAGCGTTGCGCAGGGAGCATGGACGCATGCAGCACGGCTGATGCTCGACATCGCGCTGCCGACGCTGTGCGTTGCCTGCCGCGAGCCGGTCGATGGCGAGGGCGTCTGCGCCGCCTGCTGGGCCAAATTGTCGTTCATTGCACCACCGTTCTGCCCGCGGCTCGGCATTCCCTTCGTCTACGACCCAGGGCCGGAACTGTTGTCGATGGAGGCGATCGCCAATCCGCCGGCCTACCAGCGCGCCCGCGCCGCGGTGCGCTATGACGACGTCGCGCGCACGCTGGTGCACGCATTGAAATACCAGGACCGCACGGATCTGGCGCCAGCAATGGGCCGCTGGATGGCGCGGGCGGGGAAGGAATTGCTCAGCGACGCCGATGTTTTGGTACCAGTTCCCCTGCACTGGCGGCGCGGCTGGAGCCGCCGCTACAACCAATCCGGCGCGCTTGCCCGCGTCATTTCGCGCCAAAGCGGCGTCAACCTCGCCTCCGATGCGCTGCGCCGGGTGCGCTCGACCGAGCAGCAGGTCGGGTTGTCGCGGGCGCAGCGGGCGACCAACGTCCAGGGTGCGTTCAAGGTGGCGCCCGACCGGGCCGCCGAAGTCCAGGGCCGCCGCGTGATCCTGGTCGATGACGTCCTGACCTCGGGAGCGACGGTTGACGCCTGCGCGCGGGCGCTTCTGCGCGCCAAAGCCGCGCAGGTCGACGTGCTGGTATTCGCCCGGGTTGTCGATAGCCACAAAGGTCCCATATAATCCTGGACAAAATCACAACCGAGCGCGCCATGACCGCTGCAATTGAAATCTACACCCGCCCGGGCTGCGGCTACTGCTCCGCGGCCAAGTCGCTTCTGACCCGCAAGAAGGCGGCGTTCACCGAATTCAACATTGCCAGCGACGCGGCCTATCGCGACGAGATGTACGAGCGGGCCGGCGCCGGTTCGACCTTTCCGCAGATATTCATCGGCAGCACCCATGTCGGCGGCTGCGACGAGCTCTATGCGCTCGACCGCGAGGGCAAGCTCGATGATCTCTTAACCAGCGAAGGCGTGGCCTGATGAGCGCCGACAGCACCTTCACCGCCGCCATGGTGCAGATGCGCACCTCGCTTCTGCCGGAGCCGAGTCTCGAGCAAGGCGTGAAGCTGGTGCGCGAGGCGGCGGCGCAAGGCGCGGACTATGTGCTCACGCCTGAAGTGAGCAACATGATGCAATTGAACCGCAAGGCGCTGTTCGAGCATCTGGCGACGGAAGAGGACGACAAGTCGCTAAAGGCCTATCGCGCGCTGGCCGCCGAATTGAAGATCCATCTCCATATCGGCTCGCTAGCGCTGCGCTTCTCGCCGGAGAAGGCGGTGAACCGCTCTTTCCTGATCGGCCCGGACGGCAACCTGCTCGCCAGCTACGACAAGATCCATATGTTCGATATCGATCTGCCCGGCGGAGAGAGCTATCGCGAATCGGCCAATTACCAGCCGGGCGAGACCGCTGTCATTTCCGATCTGCCGTGGGGCCGGATCGGATTGACCATCTGCTACGACGTGCGCTTCCCGGCACTGTATCGTGCGCTGGCCGAAAGCGGCGCGTCCTTTCTCACCGTGCCGTCCGCCTTCACCCGCAAGACCGGCGAGGCGCATTGGCACATTCTGCTCCGCTCCCGTGCCATCGAGACCGGCTGCTTCGTGTTTGCCGCCGCGCAAGCCGGCCTGCACGAGAACAAGCGCGAGACCTATGGTCATTCGCTGATCATCGACCCCTGGGGCGAGGTCCTCGCCGAGGGCGGCGTCGAGCCGGGCGTATTCCTGGCGAAGATCGATCCGGCCAAGGTCGAGACCGCGCGCAGGGCGGTTCCTTCGCTGCAGCATGGGCGCCGCTTCACGGTCGCCGACCCCAAGGCAGGTCCGGAGCATCTGCACCTCGTCCGGGGCTCAGCATGATCCGCTACAACCTGCGCTGCGAACGGGGCCATGCTTTCGAAAGCTGGTTCCAGAGTTCGTCGGCTTATGATTCCCAGGTCCGCCGCAAGCTCGTGGCCTGCCCGACCTGCGGCACGTCAACGGTCGAGAAGGCGATCATGGCGCCGCAGATCGTCGGCAAGAAGGGCCGCGAAGCCGCGGCTCCCGCGCCGGCCGAGCAGCCGGCGGCAGCGCCAGCCGAATCCACACCGCTGATGATGGCGCAGGAGCGTGAGCTGCGCGCCAAGCTGAAGGAATTGCGCGACCACATCGTCCAGAACGCCGACAATGTCGGCGACCGCTTCCCCAACGAGGCGCGCAAGATGCATTACGGCGATATCGAGCACCGCCCGATCTACGGCGAAGCCTCGCCGGAGGAAGCGCGCTCGCTGATCGAGGAAGGCGTCGAAGTCTCGCCGCTGCCGGTGCTGCCGGACGACCGCAACTGATCGTCAGACCGCGATCAATAGCGCCACACCGAACACGATCAGGACGATGCCGGAAAGCTCGCGCGGCGAGATTGGCTGCTTGAACGAATAATACGCCACGCCTTGCGCGAACAAGACTTCGACCAGCGCCAATGTTCGCACATTCGCCGCCGCCGTCAGCGCGAAGGCAAGGAACCAGAATTGCGAGGCGAACGCGCCCATGAAGCCCGCCAGCATCGAGGGCCGCCATAATCCGAAGATCGCCTTGAGCACGCCGGGCGCGCGCAGCAACAGATAGATCGACAGCACCAGCGTCTGCACGAACAGGCCGAACACCAGCGTATAGGACGATGCCGTCACGAAGGAGACGCCGGGCACCGCAATGATCGCGCCGCGAAAGCCGATCGCCGACAGCGCGAAGGCGGCCGCAGCGACGAGGCCCATGATGGTCGGCCTCAGCTCCGCAAACCCCTTCTCGCCGCCGGTCCGCAGCGCGGTGATGACGACGCCGATGGTCGCGGTCAGGATCGCGATCACCTTCAGTAAGGTGAGGTGATCGCTGAGGAAGACGAAGCCGAAGATCGCGGTCTGGATCGCCTCGGTCTTCAGATAGGCCGTCGTCACCACGAAGGAGCGCTCGTTCATCGCCAGCAGCATCAAGCCGGTGCCGACGATCTGGCTGAGCGCGCCGAGCAGGAGCCACGGCCAGAACACCGCTGGCGGCCACGGAACGGAATCGCCGGTCGCCGCGATGACCAGCGCAAAGAACAGGATCGAGAACGGAAAGCCGAACAGGAAGCGGATATTGGTCGCGCCCCAGGTCCCGAGCGGCCCGGTCAGCGACCGCTGCATCGCATTGCGCGCGACCTGCCCGAGCGCAGCGACGATGGTGAAGGGAATCCAGAGCGAGGAAATCGTTAGCATGTGCGGGAGAATCGCGAGCGGGCTGGGAAAACGGTCTCACCGTGGCGGCCGCCGCGGGCACGGTCAACCGGAACAGCGCATGACAGGATTGCGCCCGGACCGCACGCCGTCCGCGTGGCAAGCAGCTCCTACCCCTCCTCCGCGACCACCATGTAGTTCACGTCCATATCGGAGGAGATGTTCCATTTGTCGGCGAGCGGGTTGTAGACCACGCCGGCCTGGTCGGTGATGGTGAGGTGGTTGTCTTGCAGGTGATGCGCGAGTTCGTCGGGGGTGACGAACTTGCTCCATTGATGGGTGCCGCGCGGCAGCCAGCGCAGCACGTATTCGGCGCCGACGATCGCGAGTGCAAAGCTCTTCCAGTTGCGGTTCAACGTCGAGAGCACCATCAGCCCGCCGGGCTTGAGCATCGCCGTACAGCGCTTTACGAACACGCCGACGTCGGTGACGTGCTCGACGACCTCCATCGCCAGCACGATGTCGAAGCGCTCGCGCGCGTCCATTTCCTCGACCGTGGTGCAGCGGTAGTCGATCGCCAGGTGCCCCTTGTCGGCATGCAATTTCGCGGCGGCGATGTTGGTGGCGGCAGGATCGATCCCGATCACCTGCGCGCCGAGCCGGGCCAGCGGCTCGCACAGCAGCCCGGCGCCGCAGCCGATATCGAGGGTGCGCAAGCCGGACAAACAGCTCAGGCTCCTGACGTTGCGGTCGAACTTGCGGCAGGCGGCATCGCGGATATAGCCCAGCCGCAACGGATTGATCTTGTGCAACGGCGCCATCTTGCCGCGCGGGTCCCACCACTCCGCCGAGAGTTTTGAGAATTTTGCGACCTCGGCCGGATCGACCGTGGTGCCGGAAAAGTCAGATTGCATGGCCATGATGCGCGCGCCCCTATCGCGCCGTGATGGAATTGCGGAACGCCAGCGGCGAGGCGATCGTCGGAATGTCCTGCTCTGCCTCACCAACGCTGAAAATCGTTACGTCGCCGTAGTTGAGAATACGCCCCAGAATGGATTGCTCTACATTGACACTGGCGATCTTGTCCAAACTCATCTCGATGGTCTTCCGCCGTATGAAGCCGGTCTTGTGCACGACGCGCAGATTGGTGATGTCGGTTTCGGTGGTCCAGTGGTGGATTCCCGCAGTCACGGTCTTGTAAAGCGCCGCGATCGCCGCCAGAGCAGCCATCACCAGGCACAAAACTGCCGGCGCGCCAGTCGGAACCATGTACGAGAGGACCAGGAACACGATCGCTACGACCCAGCCGGCAATTGCCGGCAGGAAGAAGATCCAGTGCGCATTGGTCGAATACAGCACCCTCTCGCCGGGCTGCAGGATCTCGTCGATATACCGCCCCATACAAACGCCTCAGTTACCACCGCGTCATAGCCACCCGCGCCCCCGCCACGGACGGCGCCAGGAACCCGCTTGCCCCCGGCCGCTTCGCTATGTATACGCGCGTTTCAGCCCCCGCGCTTGGATTAAAGCGCGGGCACTCTACCGATCCTCACAAGGAATGCACGCGTCGTCATGGGCCGCCTCGTGATGAAATTCGGCGGCACCTCCGTCGCCAATATCGACCGAATCCGCAACGTCGCACGCCATGTCAAACGCGAGGTCGATGCCGGCCACGACGTCGCCGTGGTGGTCTCCGCGATGTCCGGCAAGACCAACGAGCTGGTGGCCTGGTGCAGCGAGGCTTCCCCGATGCACGACGCACGCGAATATGACGCCGTCGTCGCCTCCGGCGAGCAGGTCACCTCGGGCCTCCTGGCGATCACGCTGCAGAGCATGGGCATCCAGGCGCGCTCCTGGCAGGGCTGGCAGATCCCGATCAAGACCTCCGACGCGCACGCCTCGGCGCGTATCCTCGATATCGACGGCACCGAGATCATGAACCGCTTCAAGGAGCGGAAGGAGGTCGCGGTCATCGCCGGTTTCCAGGGCATCAGCCCCGAGACCGGCCGCATCACCACGCTCGGCCGCGGCGGTTCCGATACCTCGGCGGTAGCAATCGCGGCGGCGGTCCGAGCCGACCGCTGCGACATCTATACCGACGTCGACGGCGTCTACACCACCGACCCGCGCGTAGTGCCGAAGGCGCGGCGGCTCGAGAAAATCGCCTTCGAGGACATGCTGGAATTGGCCTCCCAGGGCGCCAAGGTCCTTCAGGTGCGCTCGGTGGAACTTGGCATGGTGCACAACATGCCAATCTTCGTCCGATCCAGCTTCGACAAGCCTGAAGATATCGACCCGCACGGCACGCCGCCGGGAACGCTGATCTGCAGCGAGGAGGAAATCATGGAAATGCACGTCGTCACTGGCATCGCCTTCTCCAAGGACGAAGCTCAGATTTCCGTGCGCCAGATCGAGGACAAGCCGGGGGTGGCAGCAGCGATCTTCGGCCCGCTCGCGGACGCCAACATCAATGTCGACATGATCGTGCAGAACGTCTCCGAGGACGGCAAGACCACCGACCTGACCTTCACCGTTCCGGCGACCGACTATGGCCGCGCCCGCGACACCATCACCGCGGCCAAGAGCAAGATCGGCTACCAGCGCTTCGACAGCGCCACCGACGTCGCGAAAGTCTCTGTCATCGGCAGCGGCATGCGCAGCCATGCCGGCGTCGCGGCCAAGGCCTTTGCCGCGCTCGCCGCGCGCAACATCAACATCCGCGCCATCACCACTTCCGAGATCAAGTTCTCGGTGCTGATCGATGCCGCCTATACCGAGCTCGCGGTACGCACACTGCACACGCTGTACGGTCTCGATCAGGCCTGAGGGTGCGTTCCCTCCACCTCGAAATCCCGTAGCCCGGGTGGAGCGAAAGCGTAACCCGGGCACTTCGCCTCAACATTGACGAGCGGTCCCGGGTTGCGCTGCGCTTCACCCGGGCTACGGGCTGCGGGCCTGTTCCAACGGCGTCCTGAGCCCACATTTCTCGCTGTTGCGAGTAAGAATTTCTCTTAGCTACCGCAGCATTGGGCTGACAGAGACGTTATATCTTTTGGCAGGCGTTTTGCTTGGCAAAACAAGCCTCGATTGGCTATACGGCCTGATCGGAGGGTGCCGCGAACTGTGTCACACTCTTGGCGAATCCGATTCGGCAGGGTTGCGAGCTTGCGGCGGCGCCGATGGATAAAATTGTTGGATTAGTCGAGTTTCTCGCCAGTTACCGGCCACACGGCCTGCTGGTCATGTGGGGGAGGGTTTCATCCTATGCGGAGCGCTTCGGGAGGTCCCCGCGTCCTGTTGAGACGGCTCCGCGAAACCATGGCGGAGCAGGTCTCGGCCCAGGAGCGGCTGGACAAGATCGTGGTCCTGATCGCGGCCAATATGGTGGCCGAGGTCTGCTCGGTCTATGTGCTGCGCGTCGATAACACCCTCGAGCTCTACGCCACCGAAGGTCTGAACCGCGACGCCGTCCACAGGACGGTGCTCAGCGCCCATGAGGGCCTGGTCGGCCTCGTCGCCAGCGAGGCCACGCCGCTCAATTTGAGCGACGCGCAAAGCCACCCGGCCTTCTCCTACCGCCCGGAGACCGGCGAAGAAATCTACCACTCCTTCCTCGGCGTGCCGATCCTGCGCGCCGGCAACACGCTTGGCGTGCTGGTGGTGCAGAACCGCGCCAAGCGCACTTATGTCGAGGAAGAGGTCGAGGCGCTGCAGACCACCGCCATGGTGCTGGCGGAGATGATCGCCTCGGGCGAATTGGCGGCGCTGGCGCAACCGGGCGCCGAGCCGGCGGCGCGGCATTCGCTGCACAAGACCGGCGCCATTCTCTCCGAAGGCATCGCGCTCGGCCATGTCGTGCTGCACGAGCCGCGCGTCGTCATCACCAACTATATCGCCGAGGATCTGCCGAAGGAGATCAAGCGGCTGGATGCGGCGCTGACCAAGCTGCGCGCCGATCTCGACCGCCTCCTGGAGCGCGGCGACGTCGCCGATGGCGGCGAGCATCGCGACGTGCTGGAAGCCTATCGCATGTTCGCCAACGACCAGGGCTGGTCGCACAAGCTGCATGAGGCAGTTGCCACCGGCCTCACCGCTGAAGCCGCGGTCGAGCGCGTACAGTCCGACACCCGCGCGCGCATGCTGCGTTCGACCGATCCATACTTGCGCGACCGGCTGCATGACCTCGAGGATCTCGGCCATCGCCTGATGCGGCAGCTCGTCGGCCAGGACCACGCGCCGTCACGCGAACAATTGCCCGACAACGCGATCCTGATCGCGCGCGCGATGGGCCCGGCGGCGCTGCTCGACTATGACCGCAAGCGATTGCGGGGCCTGGTGCTGGAGGAAGGCACCGCCAATTCCCACGTCTCGATCGTGGCGCGCGCGCTCGGCATTCCCGCGGTCGGCGAAGTGCCGAACGCGCCCGGCATCGCCGATCCCGGCGACGCCATCATCGTCGACGGCATCTCGGGCGAGATCTATGTCCGCCCGTCGTCGGAGATCGAGTCGGCCTACGCCGAGCGGGTCCGCTTCCGCGCGCGGCGGCAGGCGCAATATTCGGCGCTGCGCGACAAGCCCTGCGTGACCAAGGACGGCCAGCCGATCGAGCTTCTGATCAACGCCGGACTCACCATCGACCTGCCGCATATCGATGACACCGGCAGCGCCGGCATCGGCCTGTTTCGCACCGAGCTGCAATTCATGGTGAGCCCGAACCTGCCGCGCTCCAGCGACCAGCTCGCGCTCTATCGCACCGTGCTGGATGCAGCGGGATCGAAGCCCGTCACGTTTCGCACGCTCGACATTGGCGGCGACAAGGCGCTGCCCTATATGGAGACCGTCGTCGAGGAGAACCCGGCGCTCGGCTGGCGCGCGATCCGGCTCGGCCTCGACCGCCCGGGACTGTTGCGCGGCCAGATCCGCGCGCTGCTTCGCGCCGCCGGCGGCCGCGCGCTGAAGATCATGTTTCCGATGATCTCGGACGTTACCGAGTTCGATCAGGCCAAGGCCATTGTCGAGCGTGAACTGACTTATCTGCGCCAGCACGGCCATTCGCTGCCCGAGCGCGTCGATGTCGGCACCATGGTCGAGGTTCCGGCGCTGCTCTACCAGCTCGACGAGCTGTTGAAGCGGGTCGACTTCCTCTCGGTCGGGTCGAACGACCTGTTCCAGTTCCTGTTCGCGGTCGACCGCGGCAACGCCAAGGTCTCGGAACGGTTCGACACCCTGTCCGCGCCGATCCTGCGCGCGCTGCGCGACATCGTGCGCAGGGCGCAGGGCTGCAGGAAGGTTGCCTCGCTGTGTGGCGAGATGGCATCGAAGCCGATCGGCGCGCTGGCGCTGATCGCGATTGGCTACCGCTCGCTGTCACTGTCGGCGACCGCGCACGGCCCGGTGAAGGCGATGATCATTGAGCTCGACGCGAAAAAGGCCGAAGCGATGATCAACCCGCTTCTGGACGCGCCGGCCGGCAGCGTGTCGATCCGCGAGAAGCTGACGGAATTTGCGGAAGCCGAAGGGCTCACCTTGTAGCGACGCTCTCCTCGACGACGCCGCCCCTGCCCTTTCCGTAATTTGAGAACTATCCATGCTGCCCGAAGCCAAACTCGACGTCCTGCTCGCCCATCACGCCTCGCTCGAGGCCGAACTGCTCGGCCAGGTGAATTCGGAACGCTATGTCCAGATCACCCGCGAGCTCGCCGAGCTCAATCCGCTGATCGAGGCGGTGAAGGCCTATCGCGCCGCGCGCACCGAGCTCGCCGACACCCAGAGCCTGATCGCCGATCCCGCAACCGAGCCCGACATGCGCGGCATGGCGGAGGCCGAGCTCGAGACGCTGCATGCGCGGCTTGCCGAGCTCGAACAGAATATCCGCATCGCGCTGTTGCCGAAGGACGCCATGGACGACCGCAACGTCGTGCTGGAAATCCGCGCCGGCACCGGCGGCGACGAGGCTTCGCTGTTCGCCGGCGACCTGTTCCGCATGTATGAGCGCTTCGCCGCCCTGCAGGGCTGGAAGGTCGAGGTGATCTCGGCGAGCGAAGGCTCAGTCGGCGGCTACAAGGAAATCATCGCCGAGGTGCAGGGCCGCGGCGCGTTCGCGAAACTGAAATTCGAATCCGGCGTGCATCGGGTGCAGCGCGTGCCCGACACCGAGACGCAGGGGCGCATCCACACCTCCGCCGCCACGGTGGCCGTGCTGCCCGAGGTCGAGGACGTCGACGTCGACATCAAGAACGAGGATCTGCGGATCGAGACCATGCGGGCGCAGGGCGCGGGCGGCCAGCACGTCAACAAGACGGAATCGGCGATCCGCATCACCCATATCCCGACCGGCATCGTGGTGATGATGCAGGACAGCCGCTCGCAGCACAAGAACCGGGCGTCGGCGATGAACATCCTGCGCTCGCGCATCTATGATGCCGAGCGCCAGCGCGCCGACGCGGCACGCTCCGCCGACCGCAAGGAGAAGGTCGGCTCCGGCGACCGCAGCGAGCGCATCCGCACCTATAATTTTCCGCAAGGACGCGTCACCGATCACCGCATCAACCTGACGCTCTACAAATTGCCGCAGGTGATCTCGGGCGAAGCGCTCGGCGAATTGACCGACGCGCTGATCACCGAGCATCAGGCGGCGCAACTCGCCGCGCAGGGGGCTGCGGCGTGAGGACTCCCGTAGCCCGGATGGAGCGCAGCGTAATCCGGGGCCAGCGGGCCGGGCTGCACGAATCCCGGATTGCGCTGCGCTCCATCCGGGCTACGGGCGATGAGTGAGTTTGCCGGGCAATCTGTCGAGACAGCACGACGCGCGCTCGCGGCGCGCTTCAAATCGGCGGCGATCGATTCGGCCGAGCTCGATGCGCGCATGCTGCTCGGCGCCGTGCTCCGTCTCGATCTCACCGGCATGATCACGGCAGCGAACCGGACGCTGACGGAGAACGAAGCAGCAGAACTGGAAGCGTTCGCGCGCCGTCGCCTCGCTGGCGAGCCGGTCGCGCGCATCCTCGGGCAAAAGGAATTCTGGGGACTGCCGCTAAAACTCTCCGCCGCGACATTGGTGCCGCGGCCCGACACCGAGACCGTGGTCGAACTCGCGCTGCAGATCCTGCGCGCGGACGGAGCTTTGGGAAAGCCGCTGCGGATCGCCGATCTCGGCACCGGCACTGGTGCAATCCTGCTGGCGCTGCTCTTCGAGCTTCCTGCGGCCACGGGCTACGGCACCGACATCAGCACGGAGGCACTTGAGACGGCGCGCGCCAATGCGCTGACGTTGGGCATTGGCAATCGTGCGACCTTCATCGCCTGCGACTATGCATCGGGCCTCTCCGGCCGCTTCGACCTGATCGTGTCGAACCCGCCCTATATACCATCCGCTGATATTGCCGACCTCGCCGTCGAGGTGCGCGAACACGACCCGCTTGCCGCGCTCGATGGCGGCGACGACGGACTGGATGCCTATCGCGTGCTGATCCCGCAGGCCGCCGGTCTGCTCGCCCCTGGCGCCACCCTGGTTGTCGAATCAGGCATCAGCCAGAGCGAGGCGATTGAAGCTTTGATGACGGCCGCAGGGCTCGTCCCGGCCGGTCCGCCGAGGGCCGATCTGGCAGGCATCCCGCGGGCAGTAGCGGGCCGCAAATTGCCGCGATAAAGTCCTATTGGAACGCAAAAAAACCTCTTGGAATATCCCCCGGGAACGACTACGTTCCACTCATGACATCGGTTTGGCCCCGTAGCCGTTAACGGGTGAAGACCAGGGTTCTCGCCGAGAGCCCGCCGATCAAAGGTTCCAAAACGCAGGTCTGTGTGAGCGCAATAGCCGGGGCTGTGCTGCTCTCGACCGCCAAGCGAACGAAAGCCTGTTATTGCGCTTGAAGACTTACGTGAGAGAACTGGGCTTGCGTGGCAAGCTGAATAATTGATCCGCAGGCCGACCGGCCGGCGGTTGGGGAACGCGTCTTTGCTCAACGCGATGGTTGGCGAACTTTGGCATTGATCCAGATGGCATCGTGATTCGGTGCGCGCGATGGCGCGCGCCGGCTGGACGGGCAACCTCCACCACAACGGCAATTTCAACGCTGGTAACTTACAACGCTGGTAACTTAGGGCTGGAATAAAAGGCAAGACATGAGAAACGGTCAAAACAACAAGCGGATGCGTAACCGGAATAACAATAACAACAATAACAACAATAACCGGCGCGGTCAGAACCCGTTGACGCGGGTGTTTGAATCGAACGGACCCGACATCAAGATCCGTGGCACCGCTTCCCACGTTGCGGAAAAATACGTTCAGCTGGCGCGCGATGCACGCTCTTCCGGCGATCCGGTCGCCGCCGAGAACTACTATCAGCATGCCGAACATTACTTCCGCATCATCGCCGCGGCCCAGGAACAGCTTCGGCAGAATCAGCAGCAGCCGCCCCGCGTCGACAACAACGATGTGTCGACGACCGATGAGGGCGACGATGACGACAGCTATTCGAGCTTCGGGCAGGAGCCCGGCTTCGCGCCGCAACCGCCCTATGCACGCGAAAACAGTCAGCAGCCCTATCAGCGCGAGCAGCAGCAGCCGCGAGAGCATCGCGAGCGCGAACATCGTCCGCAGCCGCAGTATCAACCGCCGCCGCAGAACCAGCCGCAGCCGATGATCGCTGACAATGGCGGCGTCGACCGCCTGCCCTCCTTCATCACCGGCGGCGCGCAGCCGCAAGTCAATGGCAATCATGAAGGCAATGGCAGCGGAGAACGCAGCGAACGTAGCGAGCGCTTCCCGCGCCGCCGCCGCCGCCCGCACAGCCCGCGCCCCGACGCCGCCGCGCAGCCCGCGCCGAGCGAAGACTTCAACACAGGGAATGAGTAGCTAGCCCGCGACAAGAAAGTAGGGTGGGCAAAGCGCAGCGTGCCCACCATCAACGCTCTGCTCGCAATGGTGGGCACGCTTCGCTTTGCCCACCCTACAAATCCGCATCACCCGCGCGACGATGACGGCACGAGCACTGGCTGCAGTGACGGGATGAGCCGCGCGCGTTCGCGGTTCGCGGGGATCGCGCGATAGACCTGCTTGGTTGCTTCCACGATATGAACGCCCGCGAACGGCAGTGACAGCGTCGCACCGAGACGCTCCCAGGCCATCGCCCAGCGCAGAAACCAGCTCCCCGCGACCGGCGGCACGAACAGCGCCTCCCCCCAGGCCGTCGGCGTGAACCAGGTCTGCCGCAGCAGTTGCGTGATCTGCGCCCGCGAATAGGGCCGGCCGTGGCCGAACGGCGTGGTGTCGGTGCGTGTCCATACGCCGCGGCGATTGGGTATCACCGCGATCAGCCGGCCGGAGGGCGCCAGCACCCGCCACACCTCGCGCAAGAGCCGCTCCGGATCATCCGACATCTCCAGCGCATGCACGAGCAGTACGCGGTCGACCGCGGCATCCGCGAGCGGCATCGAGAATTCGTCGACCAGGGTCGCCAGCGCCGGCCGGCCCGTCGGCCATTTCAGAACCCCCTGTGACGCCGGCATGAACGCGATGCAGCGCTCGCAATCCTCGCGGAACAGGCCGAGATAGGGGGTGGGATAGCCGAGCCCGAGCACGCGCTGGCCCTCGGCCCCCGGCCATCGCTCGCGGATGCCGCGATTGATCAATAGGCGCGCCACGATACCCAGGCGCTGCGAATAGAAATCGCGGAGATCAATGACGTCCATACACCCAACCTAACACGCCGCCCTCACGTCCGTGTTCCCGAAAATTGCATTGTCGCGCGAGCGTTGACGCCATATTTCCCGCACATATAGGGCGTGGTAGAGCATGATGCGGAAAAGTGGAAACCGGTTTTCCCTCGCGACAAACGCGAAGCGTTTGCGCGGAGATCGTGCTCAAACAGTTCGCGGGAGATACCATGACTGCGGAAATCCGTCTTTTCACCTGCCTGACCGACAATTTCGGCTATCTGATCCACGATCCCGCCACCAAGGCCACCGCCTCGATCGATGCGCCGGAAGCCGGCCCCATCATCGCGGCGCTGGAGCGCGAGGGCTGGAATCTGACCGACATCCTGATCACCCATCATCATCATGACCATGTCGGCGGGGTTGCCGAACTGAAACAGAAATATGGCTGCCGCGTCGTCGCGCCGCACGACAAGACGACGGCGATCGCCAATGTCGACCTGCGCGCCGCCAATGGCGACGTGATCAGGGTCGGCAGCCTGCTCGCCCGGGTGCTGGAGACACCGGGCCACACGCTCGACCACATCTCCTATGTATTCGACGGCGAGAAGGCGGTGTTTGCCGCCGACACCTTGTTCTCGATCGGCTGCGGCCGCGTGTTCGAGGGCAACTATCCGATGATGTGGGATTCGCTGCTCAAGCTGCGCGCGCTGCCGGACGACTTCCGCCTCTATTGTGGCCACGAATATACCGCCGCAAACGTCAAGTTCGCGCTGACAGTGGAATCAGACAATCCCGCGCTGAAAGCGCGCGCCGAGGAAGTGACGCGGCTGCGCGCAGAGAACAAGCCGACGATTCCGACGCTGCTTGGCGAGGAGAAGAAAGCCAACGTGTTCCTGCGCGCCGACGAGCCGGCGGTGGCCGCCAAGCTGCACATGAAGGGCGCCGACGGCGCCGAGGTGTTCGGCGAATTGCGCGAGCGCAAGAATAAGTCGTGATGCCAAAGCCGACTGCCGCTGAGGTCATCGCGCAGCTTGAGCTGAAGCCGCATCCCGAGGGCGGCCATTATCGCGAGACGTTTCGCGATGACGCGACGGATGCGAGCGGGCGATCGCGCTCGACCGCGATCTATTTCCTGCTGGCGCGCGGCGAGCGATCGCATTGGCATCGCGTCGATGCGGTGGAGATCTGGCACTATTACGCTGGTGATCCGCTGATCTTGCGGATCGCTGATGCGGGCGGACAGCGGACTATCCGACTCGGCTCCGATCTCGCCGCCGGCGAAGTGCCACAGGCGATCGTGCCGGCGCATGCATGGCAGGCGGCGGAGTGCACCGGCGATTGGACCCTGGTCGGATGCACGGTCGCGCCGGCGTTTGAATTTGCGAAATTCGAACTGGCGCCGAAGGGCTGGGAGCCCGATTAGCTTTGTGGTTTCGTAGGGTGGGCAGCGCAGCGTGCCCGCCATTGCGAGCGTACCGTGCACGGTGGGCACGCTTCGCTTTGCCCACCCTCATATGGGGCTTTGTGAGTCAAGGCTCTCAACGAACAGGGTTGGGTTGGGTTTTTGCGGTGAGAGGGCGGCGCGCGGAGCCATGCGTAGCGCAGCGCGACGACCGGGCCCCGGGCGAGGATTGGCTTCCGAAGATTTCTGCAGCTCACTGCATCACCTCATATCCGGTCGGATCGGCTGACCCGTACCCACCTTCCGCATGCTTGCGGCGAGGAAGCCTGAGCGGATGAGACCCATCTACAAAACGGCTTTGTGAAGCCCCTGGGTGGCACGGTCATCATCCATCCTGTACGGGGCGCGCGGCGCGGGCCGCCTTCGCCCTGGTTGGGTTGTTTGGTGCTATGCCTTCATCACGGCCTCTTCCGGAACGAGCTATGGCCGAAATTGGGTGATGGGGCTGATCAGGCGGCGCGGTTAGCTGGCGTCGTCGATTCTGCGACGCCGTCGGTAAATTTGACGCCGGCAATGACCCTTGGCAACTGATTTTCGCCCTTC
>NZ_JBVAPG010000095.1:0-32221 GCF_055413685.1 Bradyrhizobium sp. LeoA1Lang
CCAGAATGCGGCGAACCGCCTCAAGCTTGAACTCTCGGCTGAAAACACGGGGGGATTTGTTGGGCATACGTTCTCCGTTAGAGAACTGTCCCTAATTTCCCGTGTCTCACTTTTGGGGGGCACTCCAGTGAGCGGTCCCGAGTTACGCTTCGCTCCACCCGGGCTACGGGTTCGATCGTAGGGAGAGAGCTCGCTCTAGTAGCGCTTGCTGCCAGGAGCAGCGGGTTCCGTCGCCGTGCCTTTGTGCGCTCCGGCGCCGGCGCCGGCACCCACCGTGCCCTTGGCGCCGGACTTCGCGCCGGTCTTTCCGGTCGGAGCCGCCGTCTGCGCGTTCATTTCCTCATCGCCGCTACCCGTCATTCCACCCGGCGCCACGCTCCTTTCCTGCGCGCCGCCGCGGATCGCGCCGCCGGTGGCGGCGCCTTGTGCAAGGACAGGGCCGACGAGTGCGGCCGAGAGGGCAAACGCGATCACAGAGGTTTTCGCTAGCTTCATCCATTGCTCCTGGATTTTGTCCGTGCGGGAAGGTTCGGCGGTTCCATGCGCCGCCTGCTGCGCCGGTCTCCCCTTCACGCGGATTGAACGTGTCGCAAACGACGCGTGCGCCATGCAATCTGCGTCGTGTGGAGATCGTGCAGGGATTTCGGGGCAATTTCGCGAAATTGCGCTTCACATATGCGGCGGCGTGACGTGGTTTGGCCGGCACGATTTTCCTAGCTGCTCATCGACGCGTTTTGTTCTGCGGTGAAACAGCCCGCTACTACCACCGCCTTTCGCGCGCGACCTAGAGTTACCGCGTACAGGCGGTGAGGTGGATGAGAAGGCTACGCGCGACGGCAGCAATCGGACTCGGATGTTGCAGTGCGTTGCTCGCGACGATCGCGGCTGCGCAGATGCCATTGCCTGCCGCCAAGCCACCCGATGGTGCCGCACTGTTCAAGCAGCAATGCGCGACCTGCCACACCACGAACCTCACCGATCCGGTCCGCCAGGGCCCGCCACTGTTCAAGGTCGTCGGCCGTGTCGCGGGCAAGGCCGATGGCTTTCACTATTCACCCGGCTTCGCGCAAGCCGATTTCGTCTGGGACGACGCCAGGCTCGACGCCTGGCTCACCAACCCGCAGGCGATGATCCCCGGCTCCATCATGGCCTATCGCCAGGCCAAACCGGAGACCCGCGCCGCCATCATCGCCTATTTGAAGGAGCTCAACTGAATGGCAAAACCCGTTCACTCGATGATCCGCGTGCTCGACGAGGCGAAGTCGCTCGATTTCTACGCGCGCGCCTTCGGCCTTGAGGTCGCCGATCATCTCAAGTTCGACGATTTCGCGCTGATCTATCTGCGCCACCCCTCCTCGCCGTTCGAGGTCGAGCTGACGGTCAATTTCGACCGCAAGGAGCCCTATTCGCTCGGCGACGGCTACGGCCATCTCGCTGTGATCGTCGACGATCTCGATGCCGAGCATGCGCGGTTCGAGCGGGAAAAGCTCGTGCCGGGACCGCTGCGCGATTTCAAGCATAACGGCAAGACGCTGGCGCGCTTCTTCTTCGTCACCGATCCCGACGGCTACAAGATCGAGGTGATCCAGCGCGGCGGCCGTTTTGGCTAGAGCATAATCTGGAACGAAGAAATACGACCAATCAACAATGACAAAACATTCCACGGAGGAAACCCATGAGAGAAGTCGATCGTCGAAGCAAATATGATCGCCGCGTCTTCCTGAAGGGCGCGGCAACGGCGGTACCGACCGTCGCTATCGCCACCAGCACGGGCCTCACCATCAGCGATGCCTGGGCCGATGACGCCACCACGCTGACGCCGGCGACATTGAAGACGCTGGTGAAGATGGCGCGCGACATCTATCCGCACGATTTCCTGGGTGACAGTTATTACATCGTCGCGGTCAAGCCGTGGGACGGCAAGGCGGCCAAGGATCCCGCGATCAAGTCGCTGATCAATGACGGCGTTGTCAGGCTCGACCAGGAGGCCAACGACCGACACAAGGTGCCTTATGTGCAGGTGCCCTGGGAAGCCGATCGCGTGGTGCTGTTGCAGCGGATCGAAGAGACCGCGTTCTTCCAGAAGATCCGCGGTGACCTCGTCGTCTCCCTCTACAACCAGAAAGAGGTCTGGCCGAAGTTCGGCTATGAGGGCTCGTCCGCCGAATATGGCGGCTACCTCAAGCGCGGCTTCGCCGACATCGACTGGCTCCCGAAGGCATAAACCAACCAACGCTCTGGGAGGATCACAATGGCAAAATTCGATCTCAATGACAGTGGCGTGGTGGTGATCGTGGGCTCCGGCGCGGGCGGTGGAACGCTCGGCAACGAGCTCGCACAGAAAGGCGTCAAGGTCGTCATCCTCGAAGCCGGACCGCGCATCGAGAACCAGGACTTCGTCAACGACGAATGGGACAGCTTCGCCCAGCTCGCCTGGTCGGACATGCGCACGACGTCGGGAAGCTGGCGCGTCGCCAAGGACTTTCCGAACCTGCCGGCATGGATCGTGAAGGCGGTCGGCGGCTCGACCACGCATTGGGCCGGCGCGTCGCTGCGCTTCGACGAGCATGAGTTCAAGGTCAAGAGCACCTATGGCGGCATCCCCGGCGCCAATCTCTTGGACTGGCCGATCACGCTCGCGGAGATGGAGCCGTATTACGCCAAGGCCGAGAACAAGATGGGCGTGACGCGGACCAACGGCATTCCGGGCCTGCCCGGCAACAACAATTTCAAGGTGCTGGAGGCCGGCGCCAGAAAGCTCGGCTACAAGACCGTGCACACCGGCAACATGGCGATCAACAGCGAACCGCGTGACGGCCGCGGCTCCTGCCAGCAGATCGGTTTCTGCTTCCAGGGCTGCAAGTCGGGCGCGAAATGGTCGACGCTCTACACCGAAATCCCGAAGGGCGAGGCCACCGGCAATCTCGAAGTGCGCCCGGGCAGCATGGTGATCAAGATCGAGCACGATCAATCCGGCAAGGTGACCGGCGTGGTCTATGCCGACGCAAACGGCGCGATGCAGCGCCAGAAGGCCCGCGTGGTCGCGGTCGCCGGCAATTCGATCGAGAGCCCGCGGCTGCTGCTCAACAGCGCATCGACCATGTTCCCGGACGGGCTCGCCAACTCCTCCGGCCAGGTCGGCCGCAATTACATGCGGCACATGACCGGCAGCGTGTATGCGACCTTCGAGAAATCGGTGCACATGTATCGCGGCACCACGATGGCCGGCATCATTCGCGACGAGGCCAAGAACGATCCCTCACGCGGCTTCGTCGGGGGCTACGAGATGGAGACGCTGTCGCTTGGCTTGCCCTTCATGGCTGCCTTCCTCAGTCCCGGCGCATGGGGACGCCCGTTCACCAGTGCAATGGAAGGCTATCCGCGGATGGCCGGCATGTGGCTGGTCGGCGAGGACATGGCGCAGGAGACCAACCGTGTCACGCTTGATCCGAAGGCGAAGGACAAGTTCGGCATGCCGGTCGCGAGCGTGCATTTCGACGATCATCCGAACGATCTCGCGATGCGCGCCCATGCCTACAAGCAGGGTGCCGCGGTCTACGAGGCGGTCGGCGCCACCGTCACCTATCCGACGCCGCCCTACCCGAGCACGCATAATCTCGGCACCAACCGAATGAGCGAGAAGGCGAAAGATGGCGTGGTGAACAAATACGGCCAGACCCACGACATCAAGAACCTGTTCATCTCGGATGGCAGCCAGTTCACGAGCGGGGCAGCCTGCAACCCGACACTGACGATCGTGTCGCTGGCGATCCGGCAAGCCGACCACATCGCCGGCGCAATGCAGCGGAAGGAGATTTAGGATCTGATGCTAGCCACGCGCTCGCTTCGCCTCTCCCGCTTGCGGGGGAGGCCGACGCGCGAAGCGCGGCGGGTGGGGGCTCTCTCCCCACGGACAGTCCCTCACCCCAACCCTCTCCCGCAAGCGGGAGAGGCGGCTACGACGCCTGCACCCGCAGCGCCGTAGCCCGGCTGGAGCGCCAGCGTAACCCGGGACCTCCGGCAGATGTTGATGCAGGCGTCCCGGGTTGCGCGTTCCGCTCCACCCGGGCTACGAGGCTCGCGAGGGAGCCTACTCGGCCGCGTCGAGAATGGCGGGCCTGTCGCGCAACTCCGGCGACGCGGCGCTCTTGGAACGATAGATCAGGCAGGAGCAGCGCAGCAGCGAGGCGAAATTACTGACCTCGCCGTGATGGTCGAGAACCTCGTTGTGCAGCGTGGTGAGGAATTTCGCCAGACTCATCCCCTCCTTCGCCGCGATCTCCTCCAGCGTGTCCCAGAACGCCAGTTCCAGCCGGATCGAGGTGCAATGGCCGCCAAGTCGCAGCGATCTGGTCTGCGATTCGTAGTCGCGTTGCGGCTGATGGGCGAACAGATGACACATGGAATCCTCCCGCCAGATTATAATTTTTCTAAACGATATACCCGACCGCACAACCCGACAATCCTGCGCTGCACAGCCGGCGTCCCGCGAATGCCAGTGCCTTCAAGATGATAGGCAGGTCCCATCCCCAGGGCCGCGTGGATTTCCGGACCCGAACGCATGCATTTGTTGCGGCGCCCGCCTAGAATGGGTTGATCCTCGAATCGATGCCACGCACGCCATGCCCGTCCGCCAGCTTCCCGAACAGGTCGTCAATCGCATCGCCGCCGGCGAGGTGGTCGAACGCCCCGCGAGCGTGGTCAAGGAACTGGTGGAGAATGCGATCGATGCCGGTGCGAGCCGGATCGATATCTTCACCGATGGCGGCGGGCGGCGGCGGATCGGGATCACCGATGACGGTGGCGGCATGACACGCGGCGACCTCGCGCTTGCGGTCGACCGCCACGCCACGTCAAAACTCGATGACGAGGACCTGCTGCGGATCCGGACGCTCGGGTTCCGCGGCGAGGCGCTGCCCTCGATCGGCGCGGTGGCAAAGCTCAACATCGTGACGCGACATGCGAGCGAACCGCACGCGTGGTCGCTTTCGGTCGAAGCCGGCGTGAAATCGGAGGTCATGCCCGCGGCGCTCGGCCAGGGCACCCGCGTCGAGGTCGGCGATCTCTTCTACGCGACGCCGGCGCGGCTGAAATTCCTCAAGACCGACCGCACCGAAGCGGAAGCGATCCGCGAGGTGGTGCGGCGGCTCGCAATGGCGCGGCCAGACATCGCCTTCACGCTCGCCGGCGAGGAGCGCGCGCCGGTCACCTGGGCCGCGGCACTGCCCGGCGCGCCCGGCCGGCTGACGCGGCTCGGCGATATTCTCGGGGGCGAGTTCCGCGGATGCGCGATCGAGGTCCGCGCCGAACGCGAGGGCGTCGTGGTCGAAGGCTTTGCCGCCGCGCCGTCGCTGACGCGGGCGAATGCGCTCGGCCAATACCTGTTCGTCAACGGCCGCCCGGTGCGGGACAAGCTGATCCTGGGCGCGGTGCGCGCGGCCTATGCCGACTACCTGCCGCGCGACCGCCATCCCGTGGTGGCGCTGTTCGTCACGCTGCCGCCGCAGGAGGTCGACGCCAATGTGCATCCGGCCAAGACCGAGGTGCGCTTCCGCAATGCCGGCCTGGTCCGCGCCCTGATCGTGCATGCGCTTAAAGAAGGTCTCGTGCGCGAAGGAAGGCGCACCGCGGCCAATACCGATGGCGCGGCGCTCTCCGCCTTCCGTCCTTCCTTCGTGCCCCCACGCCCGACCAATTGGGACTGGCGCCGCTCGCCGGCTTTTCCCGTGCGGCCGTTGCCTTCATTCGACGGCGTGGCCGCAAGCGCGTTGGCCGAGCCTGGCCAGGCTGCCTTCGACGTCGGCGCGCCGACCGCCGATGTCCGCTTCGAGGCGCAGCCCGCGGCCGACCTGCTCGATCGCCCGCTTGGCGCGGCGCGCACGCAGATCCACGAGACCTACATCGTCTCGCAGACCCGCGACGGACTCATCGTGGTGGATCAGCACGCCGCCCATGAGCGCATCGTCTATGAGAAATTGAAGGCGTCGCTGGCCAAGAACGGCGTGCAGCGGCAGATTCTGCTGATTCCTGAAATCGTGGAGCTCGACGAATCCACGGTCGAGAAACTGCTCGATCGCGCCGAGGAGCTTGCCACTTACGGGCTTGCGATCGAGTCCTTCGGTCCCGGGGCGGTTGCGGTTCGGGAGACGCCGTCGCTGCTCGGCAAGGCCAATGCGGCCGGGCTGCTCCGCGACCTCGCCGAGCACATGGCCGAATGGGACGAGGCGCTGCCGCTCGAGCGACGCCTGATGCATGTCGCCGCCACCATGGCCTGCCACGGCTCGGTGCGCGCCGGACGCCGTCTCAAGCCGGAAGAGATGAACGCGCTTTTGCGCGAGATGGAAGACACGCCGAACTCCGGCCAGTGCAACCACGGCCGCCCGACCTATGTGGAATTGAAGCTGTCGGATATCGAGAAGCTGTTCGGGCGGCGGTGAGCTGCGCGGGACGCGTAGGGTGGGCAAAGCGTAGCGTGCCCACCATCAAGCACTCCGCTCGCAATGGTGGGCACGCTGCGCTTTGCCCACCCTACGGCACCTTCAAGAACACGAACTCGGTGTCGTCATACGCGCGGCGCTCGAGCTCTTCGAAGCCGTCAGGCGCGGCGAACGCGGCGGCCTTCGCCTCTTCCACCACCACGAGCGCGCCGGGCGTCAGCCACGCGCCGTCGCGGAGCGAGGCCAGCGCCTTCTCGGCCATTCCCTTGCCGTAGGGCGGATCCAGGAACACCAGCGAGAACGGCTCGACGGGATGCGCGGGGCCCAGATTGGTGGCGTCGCGGCGGAATACTTTTGTCACGCCACCGAGCCCCAACGACTCCACGTTGTTGCGGAGGAGCGCGCGGGCTTCGGCGCCGTTGTCGACGAACAGCGCGAACTTCGCGCCGCGCGACACCGCCTCGATGCCGAGCGCGCCGGTGCCGGCAAAGAGGTCCAGCACCCGCGCCCCCTCAATCGGATCGTCATAGGCGTGGACGAGGATGTTGAACACGGACTCGCGCAATCGATCCGCGGTCGGGCGAATGTCGCGCGAGGATGGCGCGGCCAGATTGCGGCCCTTCAATCGTCCCCCGACGACGCGCATTCACGGTTCTCCGTCATGCCCGGGCTTGCCCGTCTTCGCTGTCGCTTCGCCGGACTGACACTGGCGCGCCCGGCGAAGCCTTCGCGTAGCCGGGTCCCGGGCATCCACGTGCTTCGGTCCACGGCGCAAGAAAGGCGTGGATGGCCGGGTCAAGCCCGGCCATGACGGCGCGAGAGCCAGCGACGTCTCTGCAGCCATCGCCCAGCTACTCGTCCTTCGGCTTCAGGTCGCGCTTGCCGTGATAGGTGCGCTTGACGCGGCGTGGCGGGCCGTAGCCGGCATTCTCTTCCTCGTTGCGGATGCGCGCTTCCTCACTGCCGGAGCGCTGCACCAGCACGCGGCGGCCCTTGCGGTCGGCAATCACGGCGCGCTTGCTCGCCGGCTTGGACGGCTTCCTGTCGCGTGGCGCATCGTCGTCACCGTCGGCATGGTGCTCTGGCCGGGCGAAGTCCACGCCCGCAAGCTTGGCGACCTTCTCGCCGAGCTGCTCGCGCAGCACCCGCGTCTTGACCTCATCGACCTTGCCTTCCTCGAGCTCGCCGAGCTGGAACGGACCGTAGGAGATCCGGATCAGCCGGTTCACCTCGAGCCCGAGATGCGCCATCACGTTGCGCACCTCGCGGTTCTTGCCCTCGCGGATCGCGAACACCAGCCAGACGTTCGAGCCCTGGTCGCGCTCCAGCGTCGCATCGATCGGACCGTACTTGACGCCCTCGACCTCGACGCCCTTCTTCAGTTCATCGAGCTGCGCCTGCGTCACCTCGCCATGGGCGCGGACGCGATAGCGGCGCAGCCAGCCGGTGTCGGGCAATTCGAGCACGCGGGCGAGCCCGCCGTCATTGGTCAGCAGCAGCAATCCCTCGGTGTTGAAATCAAGCCGGCCGACGCTGATCAGCCGCGGCAGGCCTTCAGGCAGATTGTCGAACACCGTCGGCCGCCCCTCGGGATCGTCATGCGTCGTCATCAGCCCGCGCGGCTTGTGATACATGAACAGCCGGGTCCGCTCGCGCGGCGGCAACGGCTTGCCGTCGACCGCGACGACATCGTTGGCGGTGACGTCGAGCGCCGGCGAATTGATGACGCGGCCGTTCACGGTGACGCGGCCCTGCGTCACCATTTCCTCGGCGTCGCGGCGCGAGGCAAGGCCGGCACGCGCCAGCACCTTGGCGATGCGCTCGCCGGATTTCTTCGTCTTCGGCTCCGGACGCGGCCGTCTCTCGAAATCTGCCGGTCGTTCGCGATAGGCGCCGCGGCCGCCGAAGGCCGGACGCTTCGCAAAGATCTTGCTCTCATCCTCATTGTCGCGGCGCGGACGGTCGCCGAAACGTCCTTCGCTGCGCGGATGCTCCTGCCAGTCGGTGCGTCCTTCGGGGCGCTCGCGGCCACGATCGAACTTGCGATCATCGCGCTCGCGGGGACGATCGAATTTCGGCCGCTCGCGGAATGGACGATCGCCCTGTTGACGGTCGTCGCGCGCGCGCGAAAAGCGAGGGCGCTCGTCGCCGCCGCGATCGTCGCGCGGCCGGTCATAGCGCGGCTTGTCGAATTTCGGCCGGTCGAAATCGCGCGAGCTGCCGAAATTGCGTTCCGGACGATCGGAATTGCGCTCGCGCTTCTCCCACGGCTTGGACTCGCCGCGCGGCGGGCGGTCGCCGAAATCCTTGCGCGGCGCCCGATCCCCGCGGTCGGCAGCACCGCGCGAGAATTTCCTGTCGCCGCCGAACTTTCTCTCGGGCCGATCGCCATCGCGGGATGGACGGTCGCCAAAGGATCGTTCGCCGCGTGGTGCATAGGATCGCTTCTCGCCGTCACGATCGCGCGAAGCGTAGGGCTTCTTGTCGCCGAACTTGCGATCGGAAAACCGCGACGCCGGACGGGCATCGTCGCGATTGGCGCGCGGGGTGTAGGGGAGCTTTTCGCCGCCGCGGTCATCCCGGCCAAACCTCGGCCGGTCGCCGCGCGGCTTGAACGGCCGCTTCTCACCATCGCGCGACGGGCGGTCGGCAAACGTTCGCTCTCCGCGCGGGCGGTCGTCGCGGTTGAAGCGCGGCTTGTCGCCATAGTCCCGGCGCGGCGCCTCATCCCCGTCGCGGCGGCGGAACGGGCGATCTTCGCGCTTGCTGCCGAAGTCGCGCTTTGCATCATCGCGCTTTCCGGCAGAATCCCTGGTCCCAAAGCCGCGCTTGGCGAACTTCTTCTCCGGCCCGCGCGCCTTGCCGGAGCGGCCCTTGCCGCCCGGCCGATCACGCCGACCGCGGGAATCGTTGTTTTTGTCGCTGTCGCGGGGCATGAATAGTCTCACTTAGGGGGCAAATGGCGCTCATGCGTGCCCGTTATCGAGCCGCAATCTCACGCAAAAACCGGGCATCCACTTTTGCTGAAGGCGCAGCTAGTAGCAGGTTTCTTGCGATGATACGAGGCATGACTGCCCCTTCTTTCATGGATTTGGCGCTGAAAACCGCCGAAAACGCCGGAAAGGCCGGCGAAGTTCCGATCGGCTGCGTGATCGTCCGGGGCTACGAGGTGATCGCCACCGCCGGCAACCGGACCCTGACCGACCGCGACCCGACCGCCCATGCCGAGATTTTGGCGATCCGGCAGGCCGCGGAGGCGATCGGCACCGAGCGGCTGGTGGATTGCGATCTCTATGTCACGCTCGAGCCGTGCACGATGTGCGCCGCCGCGATCTCGTTCGCCCGCATCCGCCGGCTCTATTACGGCGCGGCCGATCCGAAGGGCGGCGCGGTGGAGTCCGGCGTGCGGTTCTTCGCGCAGCCCACCTGCCATCACCGGCCGGAAATCTATCCCGCCATCGGCGAGCGAGAGGCCGCAGTGCTATTGCGGGAGTTTTTCCGGGAGCGGCGGTGAACTTCCCGGTGCCCGGGTGGAGCGCAGCGCAACCCGGGGTTCTGGAGTCCGTGTCTTCCCGGGTTGCGCTGCGCTCCACCCGGGCTACGAAGCGAGAAAGAACTCCCGCAGCAGCTTTGCCGTGGCTTCCGGATTTTCTTCGGTCAGGAAATGGCCGGAGTCGACCGGCGCGCCCACGACATTGGTTGCCCACTGCTTCCAGGTGTCGAGAGGCGTAGCGGCCGCACTCGCAATCCCGGCATCGCCCCACAGCGCCAGCATCGGGATCGTGATCTTCCGGCCGGCCTCGACATCGGCCTTGTCGATCTCGTAATCGGCATAGGCGCCGGCGCGGTAATCCTCGCACATCGCATGCACGCGCGAGGGATCGCGGAATGGCGCCAGATAATGCTCCAGCGCGCGCGGATCGATGGCGTCCAGCGTCTTCGACTTGGTCTGGCTCGCCATCTTGTGCTTCAGGAAGAAATCCGGCGCGCCCAGGATCAGCGTCTCCGGAAACGGCGCCGGCTGCGCCAGGAAGGTCCAGTGATAGATCTTCAGCGCATAGAGGCGGTTGATGCGCTCCCAGTAATTATAGGTCGGCAGGATATCGAGCACCGCGAGCTTGGACAGCCGCCCCGGATGATCGAGCGCCAGCCGATAGGAGACGCGGCCGCCGCGATCGTGACCGGCAAGCGCGAACTGCACATGGCCGAGCTTCTCCATCGCCTCGATCATCGTCTTCGCCATCGCGCGCTTGGTGTAGGGCGTGTGGTCCTTGTCGCTCTCCGGCATGTCCGACCAGCCATAGCCCGGCAGGTCGGCGATGATCAGCGTGAACCTGTCGTCGAGCTTTGGCGCCACCGGATGCCACATCACATGCGTGGACGAGAAGCCATGCAGCAACAGCAGCGGTGGCCCCTTGCCGCCGACGCGCGCGAAGATGCGGCCTGAGGAGGTGTTGATCCATTCGGAGGCATAACCGGGGAAAAGATCGGCGAGATCGGACATTCGCGTACCTCCTCTGAATTTCGGATCGAGTTTAGCCCTGCTCGGCCTCCACCGCCTGCCAGGCGATGTCGCGGCGGCAAAAGCCGTCCGGCCAGCGGATACGGTCGATCGCAGCGTAAGCGCGCTGCTTGGCTTCGGTCACGGTCGTGGCCGACGCGCAGATGTTGAGCACGCGGCCGCCATTGGCGAGGATGGCGCCATCCTTCTCGACCGTGCCGGCATGGAAGATCTCGACGCCCTCGATTTGGGCGGCCTCGTCGAGCCCTTCGATGCGCGTGCCCTTCTTGTAATCGCCGGGATAGCCCTTGGCGGCCATCACCACCGTCAGCGCCGGCTCGGGGAACCAGCGCAGGTCAAAATTCTTCAACTGCCCGTCGCAGGCGGCGAGGAAGGCCGGCACGATGTCGGACATCATCCGCAGCATCAGCACCTGGCATTCCGGATCGCCGAAGCGGACATTGTATTCGAACAGTTTTGGCCCCTGCTCCGTCAGCATCACGCCGGCATAGAGCACGCCGCGGAACGGAATGCCCCGCTGCTTCATGCCGGCAACGGTCGGCAGGATGATCCGCGCCATGATCTGGTCGTGGATCTCAGGCGTCACGAACGGCGTCGGCGAATAGGCGCCCATGCCGCCGGTGTTCGGCCCCTCATCGTGATCGAACACGCGCTTGTGGTCCTGCGCGGAGGCGAGCGGGATCGCCGTCTCGCCGTCGCACAGCGCGAAGAAGCTGATCTCGCGGCCCGACAGGAACTCCTCGATCACCACCTCAGTGCCGGCCGAGCCGAACGCGCCCTCGAACATCATCGCGATGGCGGCGTCCGCCTCGTCCAGCGTTTTGGCCACCACGACGCCCTTGCCGGCGGCGAGGCCATCAGCCTTGACCACGATCGGCGCGCCCTGCGCCCGTAGATAGGCAAGCGCATCATCGGCATTGTCAAAGCGGCGGTAGGCGCCGGTCGGGATGTTGAACTCGCGGCAGAGATCCTTGGTGAACCCTTTGGACCCCTCGAGCTGCGCCGCCAGCCTGCTCGGACCGAACGCCTTGATGCCGGCAGCGGCGAGATCGTCGACGATCCCCGCTGCCAGCGGGATCTCCGGGCCGACCACGACAAGATCGACGGCGTTGCGCCTGCAGAATTCAATCACGGCGGAATGATCGGCCACATCGAGCGCCACGCATTCGGCCTCGCGTGCGATTCCGGCATTGCCCGGGGCGCACCACAGCTTTGTCACCAGCGGAGAGGCGGCGATCTTCCACGCCAGCGCATGTTCGCGGCCGCCGGAACCGATCAGGAGAATGTTCATGCGATTGCAGTCAGAATTTAAGGGTTGCCGCGCCGTAGCGCGACGGTTTAGCACGGCATCACGCCGCCGCAAGGAATGGCTCGGGCTTGATGTGGATATGTGGCCTGACGGGCTGGTTGGCACCCCAGGACCTTGCGCCCGCGCCTAAAAAGCCCGATTCTAACAAGTGATGACCGCTGCACCGAATCTGCTCAATGCGCCCGAATTCACCGTCTCGGAACTGTCCTCCGCGCTGAAGCGAACGGTGGAGGACCGGTTCGGCCATGTCCGGGTCCGCGGCGAGATCACGGGCTTCCGGGGCCCGCATTCCTCCGGCCATTGCTATTTCGCGCTGAAGGACGAGAACGCCAAGATCGAGGCGGTGATCTGGAAGTTCGCCCACGCCCGCATGCGCTTCAAGCCCCAGGAGGGGCTCGAGGTCATCGCGACCGGCAAGCTCACGACCTATCCGAACTCCTCCAAATACCAGATCGTGATCGAGTCGCTGGAGCCGGCCGGCATCGGCGCACTGATGGCGCTGATGGAGGAGCGCAAGAAGAAGCTCGCCGCCGAAGGCCTGTTCGACGAGGCGCGCAAGCAGCTCCTGCCCTGGCTGCCGGAGGTGATCGGCGTCGTCACCTCGCCGACCGGCGCCGTGATCCGCGATATCCTGCATCGGCTGGAGGACCGCTTTCCCCGCCGCGTTCTGGTGTGGCCGGTCAAGGTGCAGGGCGACGGCTCAGCCGAGCAGGTTGCCGCCGCAATCCGCGGCTTCAACGCGCTGCCAGAAGACGGAAGGATTCCGCGACCGGACCTGCTGATCGTCGCGCGCGGCGGCGGTTCGCTGGAGGACCTCTGGTCGTTCAACGAGGAGATCGTGGTCCGCGCCGCCGCCGACAGCATGATCCCGCTGATCTCAGCAGTTGGTCACGAGACCGACATCACGCTGATCGATTTCGCCGCCGACAAGCGCGCGCCGACGCCGACCGCGGCCGCCGAAATGGCGGTGCCGGTGCGCAGCGAATTGCTCGCCGAGATCGCAGCACTGGCTCGGCGCGTGTCCGTGTGCTGGCAGCGCGGCCAGGAGGCCCGCCGCAACGAATTGCGGGCCGCAGCGCGCGCGCTGCCGGCGCCGAGCGAACTGTTGGCGATCCCGCGGCAGCGGCTGGATCACCTCGGCGCAGCACTGCCGCGCGGGTTGAAGGCGAATACGCACGCGCATTTCCGCCGCTTCGCCTCCACCAGCGGCCGGCTGACGCTGCGGGTGCTGCACGGGCAGATTTCGCACGCCAGGCAGCGCCTGACCGTCTCAGGCGAGCGCATCGCCCTTTCCGCGC
Organism: Bradyrhizobium sp. LeoA1Lang; assembly: GCF_055413685.1. NCBI lineage: Bacteria > Pseudomonadati > Pseudomonadota > Alphaproteobacteria > Hyphomicrobiales > Nitrobacteraceae > Bradyrhizobium > Bradyrhizobium sp. LeoA1Lang. Next base: position 13,567 of record NZ_JBVAPG010000095.1, read on the forward strand.
GCTCGCTCCTGCGCAGCCGGCGCGAGCGCTTTACGGGGCTGGAGGTTCGCTTCAAGGCGTCCAAGCTCGCCAATGCGCAGGCGCAGCGCAATGCGATCGCGCGGCAGCGCGAACGCACCCATCGGCTCGCCGAGCGCGCGCAACGCGCCATGGTCACGCTGCTACAGCGGCTCGACGCGCGCGTCGGCCAGAGCGGAAAATTGCTGGCCGCCCTCTCCTATCGCAGCGTGCTCGCCCGCGGCTTTGCCCTGGTGCGCGACGAAGCGGGACATCCCGTGCATGCCGCGGCCAGCGTCGCGCCGAATGCGCTTCTGTCGATCGAGTTCGCCGACGGCCGCGTGGCTGCTACCGCCGATGGCGACCACTCTGTCGCCGCGGCGCCGACGCCCCAGCCCAAGCCGGTGACGCGCGACACGAAACCCGCGCCAAAGCGGGTCGCAAAGCCGGTCGACCAGGGCAGCCTGTTCTAGCCTGTAGCCCGGGTGGAGCGGAACGCGTAACCCGCGACACCTGTGTCCGCGTTGCGAGCGGCCCCGGGTTACGCTGGCGCTTCACCCGGGCTACGGCAGTAGGGAGAGAGCCCTCACCTGGCACTAACGCGAGAGCCAGGCGGCGACCTGTTTCTGCGCGTCGGTGCGCGCCTCTGCGTCGGTGCCGATGTGGCCGACCTCGGGCATTGCGGCATCGGCTGTTCCGGCAATCGCACGCAGCGGCAGATTGGCGAGATCGAAGTCGTGATAGGCGCCGGGATAGGTGATGATCCGCGCCAGCGCGCTGCGGCCGCGCGCGCCGTCGACCATCTGGTGGCAGGCCGGCGGCGAGCTGACATCGTCGTTGGCGCCGATCATAACCAAGGTCGGCACCCGCGTGCTCCAGCCGAGCCTGGAGGACAGCCGGCAATCCGGATAGAACGCGATCGCCGAGCGGAAATCCGGCTCGGTGCTGCGCGAGGGGAGTTGCGGCCGCACGGCCCACAACAGCGCACTGGCGCCATTGGCCCAGCCGATCAGGCTGATGCGCTCATGCGCCACCCAGGGCTGCTGCATCAACCATTGCCGCGCCGCCATGATATCAGCGACCCGCTCGCGGCGCGCCAGCACGTGCCGTTCCCGATCCTTGACCCGGCATTGCGGGCCGACCTCGCGCGAGCCGTAGCTGTCGGGCAACAGCACGGCATGGCCGGTCCGGAGCAATTGTTCCGCCCAGTCGCGGTAGCGCGGCAAGACCGGCTCCGAACGCCCGGCGAGGCCGCCGCAGCCGTGCAGCGCAATCACGGTCGGAAACGGGCCGTCGCCGTCGGGCTTGTAGAGCTGCGCGTGCAACGTGAGATTGGTGGCGGGAATATCGACCTGATGGGGCGCAGGCAGCGGCGCGGCCGTCGCAGCGGAAGCCACGGCAACGAGCGTCAGGAAAATGGCTGCTGACAAAAACCGCATCTCAATTGGCCGCATCATGGTGGCGCTGCTGACCGAGCGGACCACGGGTGCGAAACTATCATGCAGTCTGGCCGCAATTCATCACAAGTCGGTGGTTTAACCTGCGGACATTACAGCCTATTTATGGTAGGTATAAACCGCAACCCCAACGAGGCCTCGCGTTAAGGCCGGGCGGAGAGTTTCATAGTGCTGAACAAGTTCGGTCCCTCGGGTCATGGCGAAGCGCAGGTGCAATATCTCGATGGCGATTTCCGCGTGGTCTCGCCCGGAACTTATGTGCGCTGCTCCATCACGGACGTACGGATCCCGCTCGACGAACTGAAATATTGGAGCGTCGATCTGCAGGAGGCCTATGCGACCCCGACCGCGGTGCTGCAGCGGCATTTTCCCGCAGCGCTGAAGCAGGGATAGTGCTGCCGTAGCCCGGGTGGAGCGCCAGCGTAACCCGGGGCCCTCTCAATGCGGACACAGATGTCCCGGGTTGCGCTTCGCTCCACCCGGGCTACGAAAGGGGACGTCAGCTACGGAGCCTGTTTCCGCGCGCTTTGGACAGGCTGTCTGAGACGAATTTGCGCAGCAATGCTGCATCCTCGAACTCCAGTGTCACCGCGAACGGCACCACCGCCTGCGCCCAGACCGGTAGTTCACCGCGCTGCTTGAGCCGCGCCAGATCCTTCTCCGTGGTCACCAATGTCAGCCCGTCGCCTCTCGCCTCCGACACCAGGCTATCGATGTCGGCCTTCGAGAACACGTGGTGATCGGGGAAGGCGCTCTCCCTGACAACGTCGACGCCGCTGTTGCGGAGGGTGTTGAAGAAGCGCGCGGGATCGCCGATACCGGCAAAGGCGAGCACGCGGCGGCCCTGCAGCGACGTAAGCGATGCATCGTCCGGCCGAAGCTGCGCCGCCAGCACGGGCTTTCCGCGCACGGCAATCTCCGTCGCCAGCATCTTCGCAGCAGTACCGTCGCCGACCACGACGAGCGCGTCGGTGCGCGCAACCTGCGGCGCCAACGGCGCGCGCAACGGGCCGGCCGGAAACACTTTCCCATTGCCAAGGCCACGTTGGCTATCGATCACGATGATCGAGGCATCCTTGGCGACCGCCGGGTTCTGGAAGCCGTCATCCATCACCAGTACGCTCGCGCCGAGCGACTTCACCAGCGCGACGCCATCAGCGCGATCGCGCGCGACCACGACCGGTAGCCGCTCGGCCAGCATCAACGGCTCATCGCCGACATCGGCGGCGGAATGGCTGGAAGGATCGACCTGCACCGGCCCGCGCAACTCGCCGCCATAGCCGCGGCTGAGCACAACAGGCACTTCGCCGAGTTCGCGCAGCAGCTTCGCCAGCGCCAGCACAGTCGGCGTCTTGCCGGCACCGCCCGTATGATAATTGCCGACGCAGAGCACGGGAATGCCGGCGTCGATCCCCTTGCGCTGCAGACGCCTGGCGGCGATGGCGCCGTAGAGCGTGGCGAGCGGCTGCAACAGATGCGATTTCCAGGATGCCGGACCGTGCCAGAAGGCCGGCTCACGCATTGGCGGCTCCCATCTCGATCCGTAACTGCAAGAGATACGGTTCGAGCGCCGCAAGTGTTCGCTCCAGCGCGCCGCCGAGCTGCTGCACCACATGTTCGGCGGCCCCAAGCGAGGCTTCGCGCGCCTTGGCATTGTCCAGCAACTGGCCGAGCTGCTTCACCAATGCTTCCTGTGTCTCCGCGCGCCGCGCGCCACCGGCACGGTCGAGCGCCTCATAGACATCGGTGAAATTGAACACGTGCGGACCGTGTACGATCGCGGCGCCAAGCTTCACGGCCTCGATCGGATTCTGGCCGCCGTGCGGAACCAGCGAGCCGCCCATGAACACGATCGGCGCCAGCCGATAGAACAGGCCGAGCTCGCCCATGGTGTCGGCGACATAGATATCGGTGGTCGCAATCGGCAGTTCCTCGCGCGACCGCAGCGCACTGTGCAGGCCGGCGGCCTCGACAACGCGCATAACCGCTTCGCCGCGATCGGGATGGCGCGGCACGATCACGGTGAGCAGCGAGGGAAAGAATCCCGCAAGCGCGCGATGCGCTTCCACGAGCTGCTCTTCCTCGCCGGGATGGGTGGAGGCCGCGACCACGATCGGCCGGCCGCGCGTCACCGCCATCAGCCGCTCCAGCTTGGCAGGATCGGCCGGCGGCGCCGCGACGTCGAGCTTGAGATTGCCGGTGATGACGACATTGCGGCTGCCGAGCGCCGCAAAGCGTTCGGCGTCTATTCTCGACTGGGCCAGGCAGATGTCGAAACGGTCGAGCAGGGCCGAGATCGTGTGCGACATCCGCTGCCAGCGCGGAAACGAGCGCTGCGACATCCGTCCGTTGATCAGCACCATCGGCAGGCGGCGCGCGGAGCTAGAAAGGATCAGGTTCGGCCAGAGGTCCGACTCGATGAACAGCGCCAGCGACGGCCGCCAGTGGTCGAGGAAGCGCGCGACATAGCGCGGGGTATCATAGGGCACATATTGATGGATGACGTCAGGCGGAAAGCGCTTGGCAACGATCGCCGCCGAGGTGACGGTGCCGGAGGTGAGCAGGATGCGCAAATTGAGCTCGCGCAGTTTCTCGATCAGCGCCGCCGCCGCCAGCACCTCGCCGACGCTGGCGCCATGGATCCAGACCAGCGGCCCGTGCGGCCGCACATCGGCGCTGACGCCGCGCCGTTCGCCAACGCGAGCCGGATCCTCCTTGCCGAGCTTCAGCCGCCGCCGGATCAGCGCAGGTGCGAGCGGCACCATCGCGGACGACAGTCTTTGGTAGACCCGCAACGTCATCGGCAGCGAGTTAGCCAAGAGCTCCCTCCGGACGCCCGACGGCCGCATAGGCCTTCCGGGTCGCTTCGTTCAGCAAGGCCTCCACCCTGAGCCGCAACGTTTCCATCATCTCGGCGTCGGCGTCGGGCGGCACCTCCACGGAATCGATGCCCACCAGTGCGCCCCGTCCGAATGGCAAATTAATGGTGGTGGAATCCCAGTTTTTCAACCGGATGAACCGGCTGGTCACCATGGCAAAGGGCATGATCGGCCGGCCCGACTGGCGGGCCAGCATGATGACGCCGAGACCGGCGACCCGGGCCTGCTTGGGCACGTCGGCGGTGGTCGCGACGTTCCACTTATCCTCCAGCGCCCGCAGCATCTCCTTGAAGGCGCCGACGCCCCCCTTGCGGTGGAAACTGCCGGAATGGTCGCCCGACCCCCTGATGGTGCCGACGCCGAGCCGCTCGGCCGCGATCGCGTTGAACTCGCCGTCGCGATGCCGGGAGACCAGGACCTTGGCGCGGTGGTTTCCCCTGACCCGGATGAAGGGGGTCATCAGGTGCTGGCCATGCCAGAACACGAAGATGCAGGGCATCTGCGGTTCCACCTGCTCGTAGACGTCAGGCGGCTCAAGGCTGAACCTGTTGGTCAGCCAGACCAGCCGCAGATATTCGGCCGCAAGCAGGCCCAGCGCACGCTGCACGAGGCCGCTGCGCAAAAAATCGCGAATCAGACGTTTCAAAGGGAGGGCTTTGTGTCTTGACCCGGATCGAGCAGCCGATGGAGGTGGACGATGAAATAGCGCATGTGGGCGTTGTCCACGGTCTGCTGCGCCTTCGCCTTCCAGGCCACGTGAGCGCTGGCGTAGTTCGGATATACGCCGACGATCTCGACCTTATCGAGATCCTTGAAGGTGTTGTGCTGGAGGTCGATCAGCTCGCCACCAATGACGAGATGCAATAATTGCTGCGGCTGGGCACTATCTGACATAATTGTTTTTCCTGATGAGATGCCCGGCAGGGAAGTCCTGTGGCGCGAGGCGATCAGTGCAACGGGCGGTTGCGAAAATGCTCGACAATACGTGCATGACGATCATGTCCCGCCGCCACCAGCACCCCATGCGCCAGCTCCCGGCGATTATACTCAATCGCATCCCCCGAGAGCGCCGTCATCTTACCATCCGCTTCCTGCACGATCAAATTCGCCGCCGCAAGGTCCCAGTCATGACTATTGCCGCCGGCGAAGGCGGCATCGAGCTCGCCATGCGCGACCCGGCATAGCCTGAGCGCCAGCGAACCGATTCGCGGATGCAGCGTGATCTCCTGCGCCGAAGGGCTCAATCGCTGCAGGAGCGGCTTCGGCCCGGCCATGCGGGGGAAATCGAAATCGGTGCCCGCGGTCGCGCGCACCGCGATGCCATTGCGCGTGGTGCCCTGCCCCCGCGCGGCAAAGAAGAACTCCGCGGTGGCGGGCGCGAATACCGCCGCCAGCACGGGCGAGGCATTTTCAACCAGCGCCACGCTGACGCACCAGTCCTCGCGCCCGGCGAGATAGGAGCGGGTGCCGTCGATGGGATCGACGATCCACACCAGGCGCTTGCCAAGCCGCGCCTGGTCGTCCGCGCTCTCTTCCGAGAGCCAGCCGTAATCGGGCGTCGCCGAACGCAGCCGCTGCTCCAGCAGGTCGTTGACCGCGATATCGGCCTCCGACACCGGCGATGAGGCGCCCTTGATCCAGTTCTTCAACTCAGTGCGAAACAGCGAGAGCGCCAGGGCCCCCGCTTCCCGCACCGTCTCCGCCAGCAGGGCGGCGTCGCGCGCCAGGATCCCGTCGTCCGTATCAGCGTCCGCCAAGCGTCAGTCCCTCGATCCGCAAAGTCGGCGCGTTCACGCTGTAGCGGAATTCCAGATCGTTCGCGGCGACCAGCGATTTGAACATCGCCAGCAGATGCCCTGCGATGGTCACTTCGCTGACCGCATAGGTGATCTCGCCGTTCTCGATCCAGAAGCCCGAGGCGCCGCGGCTATAGTCGCCGGTCACGCCGTTGACGCCCGAACCGATCAGGTCGGTGACGTAAAAGCCCTGCTTGATGTCGGCGATCAGTTCCTTCGGCGTCGCCGAGCCAGGCTCGAGATGCAGATTGTAGGCCCCCGGCGACGGCACCGAGGAGACGCCGCGATGCGCATGTCCTGTCGTGGCCATGCCGAGCTCGCGCGCGGTCGCGCAATCGAGCAGCCAGGTGGTGAGCACGCCGTCATCGATCAGGGCCGTCTTCTTCACCTTGACGCCTTCGGCATCGAAGGTCTGCGAGCGCAGGCCGCGCACGCGCAAGGGATCGTCGATGATGCGGATATTGCTCGCGAACAATTGCTGACCGAGACGATCCTTCAGGAAACTGGTCTTGCGCGCGATCGATGCACCGTTGATGGCGCCAACGAGATGGCCGACAAGCGAGTTCGCAACGCGTGGATCGTAGACGACGGGGACCTTGCAGGTCTCGACCTTGCGCGGATTGGTGCGCGCCACCGCACGCTCGGCCGCTTTGCGGCCGACGCTTGCAGGCGAAGCGAGGTCGGATGCATGCAACGCGCTCGTGAAATCATAGTCGCGCTCCATGCCGGTGCCCTCGCCCGAGATCGCGGTCATCGAGATGCCGTGGCTCGAGCGCAGATAGGAGCCATGGAAACCGGTCGAGGTCACCAGCACCATGCCGCCGATGCCGGAGGAAGCCGACGCGCCGCCGGATTTCGACACGCCCTTGATGGCGAGCGCCGCCGCTTCCGCCTCGGTGGCGCGGCGTTCGAGTTCAGCGGTCGAGGGCACATTGCGGTCGAGCAGGTCGAGATCGGGGAAGTCGCGCGCCAGCAGCGCAGGGTCCGCGAGCCCGACATATTTGTCGTCGGGCGCGACACGCGCCATCGCGACCGCGCGCTCGGCAAGCTTGGCGATCCCGTCGCCAGTGACATCATTGGTGGAGACCACCGCCTGGCGCTGACCGACCAGCACGCGCAGGCCGACATCGTCGCCTTCGGAGCGCTCGGACTCCTCGACGCGCCCGTCGCGCACCTCGACGCCTTGCGAAACGCCGCGCACCGCGATCGCATCCGCCGCATCCGCGCCGGCGCGCTTGGCCGCCTCGACAAGACGCTGCGCCAGTTCACTCAAAACCGACTGGTCGAACAGGTCGGTCGCGGACTTTTCGGCAGGCGATGGTGAAGGGTTCACGAACAGATTCCTGACATTGAAGGGCTCAACGCAGCGCGGCGCGCCAAACCCACCAAGTGGGCCGGATTTGCAGCGATTTCAAGCGTTTTGCCGCGCGATGAAGAAGAATTGCTCGAGCGCGGCAAGGTCTTGTCAAGCATGCGCGCCTTTGACGTCTCTTTAACCAGCCTTCTTAAGCTGATCGGGAAACGGCTGCGCTAGGTCTCGCGCATCGACCGGGAACATAATCCCGGCGGGGAGATAAAGCCGTGAGGCGTCAAACAGCAACAAGCGGGCTCAACCCCGCCGGGTCGGGCCGTGTGCAACGGCTCGACCCGCTTTCTCTACCGCTCAGCTTCCATGCGCAGGATGTCCGCGCGGACGGTGGCATGCGGCAGGTTGAACTTCACCACGAACGCGTCGTGCTGCGCCGTGCCGTCAAGGGCATGCGGATGGCGATCAATGTTCGCGTCTGCGACTTCATCGGCGTCGCGTTGCGCGACCTGGGCGACGAGCAGATGCTGACGCTCGTCCACCGCGATCCGTCGCTCGCAATTCCGCTTGGCGTCAGTTCCGATCGCGACGAGATCGAAAGCGCCTGGCAGATGTGGAGCGACGTGCTCCGCCTGCCGCAACTGAGCGAGCAAGCGCCGCGCGAGCCTGCGGCCCGGCGCAGGCGCCGCAACGTCATCCACACGCGCCGCCCGCGCTTCCTGGTACGCCGCCGCCGTGGCGGCCCGCTTGATGCGGGGAATGTCCATCGCGGTGAACACGAGATCATCGCGCGGGATTGAACGTGACCCGGGACGACGGCCCGCGCCACAACACACGCTGTCATTCCGGGGCGCCGCGAAGCGGCGAGCCCGGAATCCATTTCCCCACCAGTGCATGCGGCCCAATGGATTCCGGGCTCGCGCCAAGAGGCGCGCCCCGGAATGACGAGAGAGTGGTGATTTCTGCACGCCCCGCAACAACGCAGAAGCCTCAGCGCATCGCGGCGTCAGCGAGCAGGCCGGCGAACAGGATGAGGCCGGCGTCGCGGTTTGACTTGAAGACGCGCAGGCACAATGCGGGATCGCTGATGTCGAGTCGTCTTATCTGGATCGCCAGATGCAACGCGAAGGCGGCGAGGCCGATCCACGCGAACCAATGCGCGCCAGCCAGCACGAGCGCCATCCCGATCAGGGCCACCGCGAGCGAATAGAACAGCACGAGCGCCTTGTGCGTGGCCGCGCCGAACAAGCGTGCGGTCGACTTGATGCCGATCAACGCGTCGTCCTCGGCGTCCTGATGTGCATAGATGGTGTCGTAGCCGATCACCCAGGAGATTGAGCCGGCATAGAGCGCAAGCGCGGTGAGATCGATGCGCTCGAGGATGACGGCAAATCCCATCAAGGCGCCCCAGGAGAAGGCGAGCCCCAGCACCACCTGCGGCCACCAGGTGATGCGCTTCATGAAGGGATAGACCGCGACGATGACGAGCGAGGCGATGCCGGTCGCGACCGCAAAGCGATTGAACTGCAGCAGCACCACGAGACCGATCAGCGCCTGGGCGACCAGGAAGATCAGCGCCTGCGTCACGCTCACCTGCCCCGCCGGAATCGGCCGCGACCGCGTCCGCTCCACTTTCGCATCGAGATTGCGATCGGTGATGTCGTTCCAGGTGCAGCCCGCACCGCGCATCACGAAGGCGCCGATGAAGAACAGAAGGATGACAAGCGGGAGTTGGTGCAGGTCATGGGCGATGCCGGCGGCGAGCGCCGCCGACCACCAGCACGGCATCAACAGAAGCCACGAGCCGATCGGCCGGTCGAAGCGGGAGAGACGCAAATAAGGCCGCGACCAGCGCGGCGCGTGGGTATCGACCCAGTTGCCGGTCGCATCGGCAACACGGGCGGTGACGTCGCTCATCGCGACAGCACGTTGCCGTTCAGCGTGTCAAAGGTGCTGCCGCCCTTGCGCGTCGGCACTGCTTCGGGCGCGGAGGCGGACCCCAGCACTTCGCTCAAGGACGGCCCGGCCGGACCGCGCGCCTGCGTCGCCATCTGCTGCGCCACCGCGCAGACCTTCTTCTGCATCGCCTCGGTGTTCTTGTGGCCATTCTGGAGCTGCTCGAGGATCTGCGGCGGGATTCCGCATTTCGCCGAGTTGTCCTTGACGTATTTCATCATCTTCAGCTCGGCCTGGCTGTAATTGCCGATCAGCTTGCAGGCCTCGTCCGGACCCGCCTTCTTTTCACCGGCGGCCTTGATCAGCTTGCCGCGCCGCTCGGTCTCCTCGCGCAAGGGGACGAAGCCCTTCATGCAGGCATCCGACGGGCCCGCGCCCCCGGACGGGGGCGCCGGCGGTGCAAACCCGGCACCGCCGCCGCCGATCGGCGCCGCACCCTGGCTCGGGAAAGCCGAAGGCGCCCCGATCGACGCGGAAGGTACCCCGCCGTTCACCGGCGGGAAGGGCGAGGCGTTGGCAGGCGCTGCGGCCTGCTGACCGGGCAGCGGCGCGGGAAACGCGCCCTGTGCAAAAGCCTGGCCGGCGTGGAGCACCACGGCGGCGACCGTCAGCGACACCATCAGGCGGGTCATCAAGGGATATTTCTCCGGCAGCCGGCTTCCAAACGAAGCACAATTTCCATGCGGCTTTTTACGATTCCAGCCGTTCCTTAACAACCCGTGGATTGGGGCAACAGCGCGGCGTCACGCCGCGCCATCGATCAAAAATAAGCTACAGATTCTAGCGCTTTAGGCTAAAAGCGCGGCCGAGTTGCGTGACGACGGAACATTAACGGATGCCGGACTACGACTTTCGCGCCCCTCGCCTGTTCGTTGATGCCCCCCTGCAAGCGGGCGAAACCGTCGCGCTGGACCGCGACCAGAGCAATTATCTCGGTAACGTATTACGGTTGAAGGCCGGCGACGCCATCCTGGTGTTCAATGGCCGCGACGGCGAATGGCAGGCCGAGCTCAGTGGCCGCAAGCGGGCGGACACGCTGACGGTCCACCGCCAGACCCGGCCGCAGGACCGCCTGCCCGATATCGCCTACGTCTTCGCGCCCCTAAAGCACGCCCGGCTCGACTACATGGTGCAAAAGGCGGTCGAAATGGGCGCCTCGCGCCTGCGGCCGGTCCTGACCCGCTTCACCCAGGTTTCGCGGGTGAACGGCGAGCGGATGCGCGCCAATGTGATCGAGGCCGCCGAGCAATGCGGGATCACCGCCCTGGCGGAGGTTGCTGACCCCGTCCCGCTCGAGCGCTTCCTGACCGAGCGCGCGGGTGACCGGCTCCTGGTATTTTGCGACGAGGCCGCCGATCTCGGCGATCCCCTGCAGGCGCTGCAACTGGGGACCGGCACTGACGGCATCGACATCTTGATCGGCCCGGAGGGCGGGTTCGCCGAGGAGGAGCGCGCGCTGCTGCTGCGCCAGCCCAAGACCCTCCGGCTGTCGCTGGGGCCGCGGATCCTGCGCGCGGACACCGCTGGGGTCGCGGCGCTGGCCCTGGTACAGGCGGCGCTTGGCGACTGGCGCCCAAAGGGCTAGGTGGCCCGGGTGGAGCGCCAGCGTAACCCGGGGCCGCCGGAAAACGCTGATGCAGGTGTCCCGGGTTGCGCATTCGCTCCACCCGGGCTACGCGCTCGTTAAGCGATTTGGCCGATGCCGGTCGAAACAGCGCTTTTGCCGTGCTAAGGGCTCGCCCGCAAACCCTTGGGTCGCCCTTGGGCCACCCCTTGGACCACTCCGGAACCCGTTTTCGGGCGATTTGGACGTCGAGATGACCGTAACCGCCACCACACGCGGTGCCGCCTCCTCCGCCGCATGGGCGGATGCACTGCTGTTGTCATTTGCGCAGGCCGGTTACATCAGGTCCGAGCCGGCGATCCTGCAGCCGGCCGAGCCGTTCCTGGACCTCTCCGGCGAGGGTATCCGCAAGAGCCTTTACCTCACCACCGACGCCAGCGGCGAAGATCTGTGCCTGCGCCCCGACCTGACGATCCCGGTGGCGCGTGACTACCTCGCCTCGCCGGAGGCCGGGAAGCCGGCCGGCTTCAGCTATCTCGGCCCGGTATTCCGTTATCGCGGCGGCCAGCCGAGCGAGTTTCTGCAGGCTGGCATCGAATCATTCGGCCGGCAGGACCGCGCCGCGGCGGATGCCGAGATGCTGGCGCTGGCGCTGGAGGCGACGGCGGCGTTCGGACTGACCGACGTCGAGATCCGCACCGGCGACGTCGCTCTGTTCAATGCGCTGATCGAGGCGCTCGAGCTCTATCCCGTGTGGCGCCGCCGCCTGGTCAAGGATTTCAACCGCAAGGTCAGCCTCACCGACGACATCGAGCGGCTGACGCTCGCCGGCGGTCCTGGCCGTAACGAATATCAGGGCGTGCTGGCCGCCCTCGCCGGCTCCGATCGCAAGGCGGCGCTGGCGCTCGTCACCGACCTGATGTCGATCGCCGGCACCACCAATGTCGGCGGCCGCACCGTCGCCGAGATCGCCGACCGCTTCCTCGAACAATCGACCTTGAAGGCCGGCGCGCTGCCGCGCGACGCGATTGCGACCATCAAGCGCTTCCTGTCGATCTCGGGCGAGCCGGACGACGCCATCGCGCAACTGCGCGCATTGGCCGAAGACGCCGGGCTCGACCTCTCCTGCGCGATCGACGAATTGGAACGCCGCGTCGGCTTCGTGGCCGCGCGCGGCATCGATACCCGCAAGGCGCGCTTCTCGACCTCGTTCGGGCGCGGTCTCGACTATTACACCGGCTTCGAGTTCGAATTGCACGCCAGGGGCAACGGCGCCGAGCCGCTGGTCGCCGGCGGCCGCTATGATGGACTGATGACGCAGCTCGGCTCGGCTGAGCCGATCCCGGCGGTCGGCTTCTCCGTCTGGATCGAGACGCTGACGCAACATGGCAAGCCTCTGCGCGGAGGCAAGGCATGAGCGCGCCCTTCGTTCTCGCCGTCCCGTCGAAAGGACGTCTGCAGGAAAATGCCGAGGCGTTTTTCGCCCGCGCCGGATTGACGCTGTCGAAGCCCGGCGGCGCACGCGATTATCGCGGCACCATCTCAGGCCTGGACAATGTCGAGATCGCCTATCTGTCGGCAAGCGAGATCGCCTCGCAGCTCGCGCGCGGCATGGTGCATCTCGGCGTCACCGGCGAGGACCTCGTGCGCGAGAGCATCGCCGACGCCGACAAGCGCGTGCACCTGATCGACGGTTTGGGTTTCGGCTATGCCAATGTGGTGGTCGCGGTGCCGCAGGCCTGGATCGACGTCCGCACCATGGCCGATCTCGACGACGTCACCACCGGTTTCCGCGAGCAGCATCACCGGCGGATGCGGATCGCGACCAAGTATATCAACCTGACGCGAACCTTCTTCGCCTCCCGCGGCATCCTCGACTATCGCATCGTCGAGAGCGCCGGCGCGACCGAGGGCGCGCCCGCAGTCGGCACGGCAGAACTGATCGTCGACATCACCACGACCGGCGCGACGCTGGCGGCCAACGGGCTGAAAGTCCTCGACGACGGTGTGATCCTGCGCAGCCAGGCCAACCTCGTCGCCTCGAAGGACGCCGACTGGTCGACCGGGGCCCGCGAAGCCGCGCGCGTCATCCTGGATCACATTGCCGCGCGCGCCCGGGCGAACAAGTATCGCGAGGTCCGCACCCGCTTCAAAGGATGCGATGCAGCATTGCTCGCGGAAGCCCATAACCGCTTCGGCGTGGTCGCCCCGTTCGGCGGGCCGACCTCATCCGGCATGTTGACGCTGCACTGCCCACCGGCGCAGCTCTATGCGCTCGGCAGCTTCCTGCGCGCGCATGGCGCCGATACGGTGTCGGTGGTCTCGCTCGACTACGTCTTCGACCGCGAGAACCCGCTGTTCGCCAGGCTCGAGGCCTTCCTGCGGCAATGACGCCGCACGCTCGTTCATCGTGGCGACAGCTACCGGGCGGTACCATATATTTTTGAGAATCTGGAACCTGCTCGATGACGCTGGGCTCTGACGTTTCCGGCCTGACCACCACCGCGGCGAATGCTGCAGCGCAAGGGCTGTCGATCGTCGTTCCCGTTTACAACGAGGCTGCGGGGCTGGCGCCGCTGCACGAGCGGTTGATCGGTCTCGCGCGAACGCTGAAGGAACGCTACGGGCTCGCTTGCGAGGTCGTCTATGTCGACGACGGCAGCAAGGACAACACCCTTTCGATCGCGCGTTCGCTTTCCGCCGACACGCTGGATGTCCAGGTGGTGTCGCTGTCGCGCAATTTCGGCAAGGAGGCGGCGCTGATGGCGGGCCTCGACCATGCCCGGCGCGGCGCCGTGCTGTTCATGGACGGCGATGGCCAGCATCCGCCCAGCCTGGTCGAGAAACTGGTCTCGCACTGGATCGATGACGGCTACGATGTCGTCTATACCGCGAAGGCGCATCGCGACAACGAGCCGTTCCTGCGCAGGCTCGCGGTGCACGGCTTCTACGCGCTGATCAACTGGGGCGCGCGGCAGAAGATCCCCGAAGATGCCGGCGACTTCCGCCTGCTGTCGCCGCGCGCGGTGGCGGCGCTGCGGCAATTGCCCGAGCGCAACCGCTTCTTCAAGGGGCTGGCGAGCTGGATCGGCTTCCGCCAGATCAGGGTCGACTACGAGCCGGCGCCGCGTGCGCATGGCGTCACCACCTTCAGCGCGACGCGGCTGATCGGCCTGTCGATCGAAGGAGTGACATCGTTCTCGGTGGCGCCGCTGCGCTTCGCGAGCCTGCTCGGCGTGCTGCTGGCGACCGCGGCGTTCCTGTTCGGGCTTTCGATCCTTTGGGAGGTCTTCACGACCGGCAAGCAGGTGCCCGGCTATCCCTCGCTCGTGATCGGGTTGATGACGATCGGCGGTGTGCAGCTCATCATGATCGGCATCGTCGGTGAATATATCGGCAAGATCCTGTCCGAGCTGAAGGCGCGGCCGATCTATTTCGTCGCCGAGCATAGCGAGAAGCGCGCCGGCCCTGATGCGGCTGCCGCGGGCAGCGAACGGACCGCGGCCGAATGAACGACGCCGCGCAGCCGCGCCGGATCTGGCTCTGCGCCGACGATTACGGATTGAGCGAGGGCGTCAACCGCGCCATTCGCGATCTCATCGCGCGCAGCCGTCTCAACGCGACCTCGGTGATGGTGGTGGGCGCGGCGATCGGCCGCGACGAAGTGGAGGCGCTAAAGCGCGTTGCCGCCGAAAGCCCGCGCTGCGCGGTCGGGTTGCACGCAACGCTGAGCGCGCCGTTCCGGCCGCTGACCATGCATTTCCGACCCGTCAATGGCGGGCTGTTCCTGCCCTTTCCGAAACTGCTGCGCGCCGGCCTGCTCCGGCGGCTCGATCGCGAGATGATCCATGCCGAGCTCGTCGAGCAGCTTGCAACCTTCAAGGACATGTTCGGCCGCGCGCCTGACTTCGTCGATGGGCATCAACATGTGCAATTGTTTCCGCAGGTGCGCGACGCCTTTTTGCGCGCCGTGAAGGACGCCGCGCCCGAAGCCTGGGTGCGCCAGGGCGGACGCAATCAGGCTCTGGCGCAACGCTTGCGAGCGCCGAAAGCGCTGGTGCTGGATACGCTGAGCGCGCAATTCAGGAAGCGTGCACGACGCGCCGGCATTCCCTTCAACCCTGCTTTCGCCGGCGCCTATGATTTTTCGAGATCGCCCGATTTCGGTCCCCTGATGCGACAGTTTCTCGAGGGGCTGCCCGACGGCGGACTCGTGATGTGTCATCCCGGCTTCGTCGACGAGACGCTGAAGGAGCTCGATCCGCTGACGACCCAGCGCGAAAATGAGCATGCCTACCTCGGCAGCGAGCACTTCCCGCAACTGCTGGCGGCGAACAATGTTACGCTCGCCTGAAGGCGCGCCGGTCGTTTTGTCGCATACGCAAATTTAATTCGCGGCCCCACTCCTTGCGCCACAAAGGCGGCCCTACATGTTCGGCGCTTCGACGCAATCGACGCGATGGAGAAGGCCATGACCCCGCAAGAACGCCAATTGATCGACGATCTCTTCGACCGGCTCGCCAAGCTGGAGAACGCCCCGCGTGATCCGGAGGCGCTGGCCGCCATCTCGGAAGGGCTGCGCAAGGCGCCCAACGCCGTCTATGCGCTGGTGCAGACCGCGCTGGTGCAGGACGAGGCGCTGAAGCGCGCCAACGACCATATCCAGCAACTGGAAGCAGAACTCGGCGGTGGACCGCAGCAGCAGGGCCAAGGCGGCGGCTTCCTCGATTCGATGCGCGATGCGATCTTCGGCCAGAACCAGAATCAGCCGCGCGGTTCGGTTCCGCCGGTGCGCCCGCCGGAGGGTGGCAGCCGCCCCGCTTGGAATACCGGCCAGGCGATGCAGCAGGCGCAGGGTCCAGGATCTTACGGCCAACCGCCGTACGGCCAGCAGCCTCAGCCCTATGGCGCGCCGCAAGCCGGTCCGTTCGGCGGTGGCGGCGGCTCGTTCCTCGGCACCGCCGCGGCGGCAGCCGCCGGCGTGGTCGGTGGCTCGCTCTTGATGAACAGCATCCGCGGGCTGATGGGCGGTGGCGGCGGTCACCAGGCGTTCGGGGACTCCGGCAATCTCGGCGACAACAAGCCGTGGGGCAATGACCAGTCCGGCGGCAATCTTGCGCGCGATGCCGGAGTCAACGATATCGGCTCCGGCGGACGCGATAACGACTCGCGCGCCGGCCTTTACGACCAGGCGTCGAACAACAACAACAATAACAATAACGACAACAACAACGACGATGGCTATGGTCCCGACGATGACGACGATGGGTTCGATGACGGCGGCGACGACGGCGGCAGCGACTATGCGTAAGCCGCATGCGGATTGAAAAACAGAACGGCCGCCCGATCGGGCGGCCGTTTCTCTTTTGTCGTCCCGGCGAAGGCCGGGACCCTTAACCCCGACTTTGCGCTGTGGCGCGAACAAGCGGCCACAGCTTTATAGATCACGAACGATCGTGGTTATGGGTCCCGGGTCTGCGCTTCGCTTGCCCGGGACGACAGCATCGCTAGATCACAATCACCCTGGTGCCGACATTGACGCGGCCGTAGAGGTCGATGACGTCCTCGTTGCGCATCCGGATGCAACCTGAGGAAACGTTGGTGCCGATGGTCCAGGGTTCGTTCGAGCCGTGGATGCGGTAGAGCGAGGAGCCGAGATACATCGCGCGCGCGCCGAGCGGATTTTCCGGACCGCCCACCATGTGCCTGGGCAAATCGGGGCGACGTGCCAGCATTTCCGGCGGCGGCGTCCAGTCCGGCCATTCGCGCTTGGCGGAGATCGTCTTGACGCCCGACCAGGTGAAGCCGGGGCGGCCGACGCCGATGCCGTAGCGCAGTGCCTTGCCGTCGGCCTGCACGAGATAAAGGAACTTGTTCGGGGTATCGACGACGATCGTGCCCGGAGATTCCTTGCCGTCATAATCGACAAGCTGCTTCTCATATCTCGGATCGAACGGCCGCTGCGCGGGATCGGCCGCCTGCTCCTCGCGCATCATCGGCTGTTGTGGATCCATCGGCGGCAGCATCGTGCGCCGTCCACCATAATAACCCGGCTGCTGCTGATACATCGGCTGCTGCTCGTAGGATTGCGGGTAGCCCTGGTCGGGACGATCGCCGAACAGGAATTCGATAAAGCCGCCACCGAGGGTGGAGGCCCTGCGCACCGGCTGAGGCGGCGCCTGGTAGGAATAGATCACGGTCGGCCCGGCGAGCGGCGCACCATCGATCGCAAACGCCTGATGCGGAGCGGCAGGCAGGAAGGACGCGCCGGCAATAAGTGCAAAGAATGTTTTCTTCATCGACGTACTCTGTACTGTTTCGTCAATCGTCAGCCTCGTTCGGCGCGAGACGCCGTGGCATGCGACCAATCAAAATCAAAACCGCATCGGTTTGGTAAACGTAACAAGCGTTTGGATTCACCACGTCGGCAATCGGCGGCGGATTTCAAAATTAGCGTTTATTTTGCTTAAATTCGCAGGCGTCATGGTTAATCCCGGGTATGCGGCGCGACGCGAAACGCACGCCGCAAAATTTTCCCATGTGAACTCCCTATTAAATCGCTTCTGCCTAGAACAGTGGGAGTGAAGGGGGCGGGAACAGTCTCATGTCAGTTAGTCGCAAGCGTTTTCGTGTTGAACAAGCCATTATGGGCGACATGCCGATGCCGGCACCGGTTGCGGTGGAAGGCGGCGAAATCGGTCCAATGCATCGGGAGATCATGGCGGAGCTTCGCTCCATCCGCGCACAGATGGCGCTCAGCGTCCACGCCCAGCGTCCGGTCGCAACCGAAGCCACCGAGGCGGCCGTGGCGCGCGAGGTCGCGGAAGCGCATGCGCTGCTCGAGACCTATCGCGCGCAGGTCGAGCAGTGCGAGAAGCTGAAGGTCGAGCTTGACCTGATCCACGACGCCATCAGCCGCACCAAGCGCGAGATCGCCGTGCTGCACGGCAAGAGCTTTGACGGCCAGGAGATGGCCAAGGTGAATGGCGAGCTCGGCGCCGTCGTCGGCGGCACCGAAGAGGCTACCCAGCAGATCCTCGAGGCGGCCGAAGCGATCGACCAGGCCGCCACCGCGCTGACCAAGGTCGCCTCGCCCGAACAGCACAAGCTGCTCGCCGAGGATGTCCAGGAGCGCGTAGTGGCGATCTTCGAGGCCTGCAACTTCCAGGACCTCACCGGTCAGCGCATCAGCAAGGTGATGACCACGATGAAGTTCATCGAGCAGCACATCAACGCGATGATGGAGATCTGGGGCGGTGTCGACGCCATCAAGGCGCACGCGCCGCCGATCATCGACACCCGCGAGGGCGACGCCCGCCTGCTCAACGGCCCAAGGCTCGACGGCGACGTGGGCCACGCCTCGCAGGACGATATCGACGCGATGTTCGACTAAGCGGGCAGGTCGCAGAGAAGAACGCAAAACGCCGGCGCGATGCCGGCGTTTTTGTTTTTGTGATTCTAGAGCATGATCCGGAAAAGTGGAGACCGGTTTTCCGAAAAAGATCATGCTCAAACAAAGAGCTAGAGCGGGACGACGATTCGAAGAAAAGTCATCATGCTCTAGGACGACCACCCTTCCCTTCTCCCCTTGTGGGAGAAGGTGGCGCGGGTCCTGACCGGCTACATGGGTAACAGAATAGACCGGCGACATGGGTAACAGGTCAACTGGTCGGCAAGGAGGACCTTGCCGATGGGGTGGA
>NZ_JBVAPG010000096.1:0-31883 GCF_055413685.1 Bradyrhizobium sp. LeoA1Lang
AGGTCCGCGGCGAATGGAGCCTGATGGCGCTCTGCTACAACCTCACTCGCGTGCTCAGCATCCTCGGCCTGGATCGGTTCATGGCCTATCTGGCCAAGCGCCGTCCAAACTGGACGATCTTGCTTGTCACCGTCCTCGCCGTCATCGTCGACCGGCTCCAAACCTGCAGGCCGCGTCTCCGAGCCAAAATCCGCCCGGCATTCGCCTGTGCCCTGTAATCCGGGCGGAAAAAATTCTTACCCAGTCTCTGCGCTCTACCCATCCTACTGACTACGGCGTCAGCTTCCCTTCGCGGCCTTCGCTTTCATCTTGATCTCGCGATAGCGCGCGGCGCCGCCTTCGCGGACGGATTGCGGGCTGCGTTCGACAGCCATCGCATCGTCGGGCACGTCCCTGGTGATGACGGAGCCCGAGCCGATATAGGCGCCGGCGCCGATCTTCACGGGCGCGACCAGCGAGGAATTGGTGCCGATGAAGGCGCCCTTGCCGATCAGAGTCTTGTGCTTGAGGAAGCCGTCATAATTGCAGGTGATGGTGCCGGCACCGAGATTGGAATTGGCGCCGACATGGGCGTCGCCGACATAGGAGAGATGGTTGACCTTGACGCCCTCCTCCAGGATTGCGGCCTTGGTCTCCACGAAATTGCCGATCCGCGAGCCGTCGCCGAGCGAGGTGCCCGGCCGCAGCCGCGCATACGGACCGATCGAGACCTTATTGCCGATGGTGGCCTCGACGACGTGCGAGAACGAGTGGATCACCGTGCCGTCGCCGATGGTCACGCCGGGGCCGATCACCACGAAGGGCTCGATGGTGACGTCACGGCCGAATTTGGTGTCGGCGGCCAGATAGACGGTCTCCGGCGCGATCAGCGTCACGCCCGCCTCCATCGCAGCCTTGCGCAACCGCGACTGCAGCACGGCTTCGGCTTCCGCAAGCTGCGCCTTGGTGTTGATGCCGCGCACTTCGTCTTCGCTGGTCTCGATCACGACGGCCTCCAATCCTTTTTCACGCACGATGGCGACGGCATCGGTCAGGTAATATTCACCCTTGGCGTTGGCATTGCCGATCCCATCAAGGATGCCGAGCGCCCTGCGCCCGTCGAACGCCATCACGCCGGCATTGCACAGCGTGATCTTGCGCTCCTCGGCGCTGGCGTCGGCCTGCTCGCGGATCGCAACGAGCTTGCCGTTCTCGACCACCAGCCGTCCATAGCCGGTGGGATCGGCGGCGCGGAAGCCGAGGACCGCGAGCGCGGCGCCATTCTTCAGCGGCGCACGCAGTCGCTCGAAGGTTTCCGCCGAGATCAGCGGCGTGTCGCCAAAGGCGATCAGGAGATCGTCGGCTCCATCAGCGATCGCCTCGCGCGCCGCCAGCACCGCATGGGCGGTGCCGAGCCGCTCGCGCTGCACGAAGGTGCTGGCATCGGAACGGATCCGCCGCGTTTCATCCGCGACCGCTTCATGGTCTGGCCCGACCACCACCGCCAGCGAAGCGCCTTCGCCATTCGGCGCGGCACGCAACACATGGGACAGCAGCGACTGGCCGGCGACGGGATGCAGGACCTTCGGCAGCGAGGATCGCATCCGCGTGCCCTCGCCGGCCGCGAGCACCACCGTCAGGCTGTATCGAGCAGTCATCAAGAGCCCTCAAATACCGTGCGCCGATCGCGCCAAGCCGTCTTAATTGGTTTCCCCGGCAGAAGAAACCTATCCGCCTCCCGTGACAGCCCGGATTCAGGTTCCCCGCGCATTTCCTGTTAATCTTTGCGGCGTGATTCGGCGGGCCTTGAGGAGGGCCAAAGGGGTTTTGGCCAAAGATCCTGACAATCTGGCAGGCGATCTCGGCGCGGAAAGCACCGGCGGTTTGTTCACAGGCCTGCTTGCCGAGGAAGACGAATTCGACCGCCGCACGCTGTGGCGCCTCGGCTCCTGGGGTTTTGCCGCGGTCGGCGCGGTCACGCTCGCGGTCCTCGCCAACCAGTCCTCGCTCGGGTGGCGGCGCGACCAGGTTGCCGGCGCCGAGGTGGCGCGGCAGGCGCAGCAGATCCAGATACTCACGAAGGAGAGCCAGAACGAAGCGCGGCGGCTTGCGTCCGCGATCGAGACGCTCAACTCCGACCGCGACCGGCTCTACGCCCGCGTCACCGTGCTTGAGCAAGGACTGGATTCGGTTACCGGCGCGATCACAAAGCAGAGCACGGCGGCCGCGCCACAGCCCGCCCCCTCGCCATATCCAGCGTGGGTGCAAGAGCCGGCAGCGCAGCCTGCCTCGGCCCCCGCCCCGGTCGTGGCCCCAGTCGCGGCAACGACACCCGCTCCAGCCGCGCCCGAGAAACCGGCCGCCGAAAAGCCCCCGGTGCTGGCTTCGGACAAGCCGCCGGCCGCTGCGAGCGAGAAGCCGCCCGTGGAGAAACCGCCGGTCGTTGCTGCCAACACAGCGCCCGCCGCCCCTGTGCCAGCCAGCAATTCGGACCCGGCCGGCACCCCGGCAGCGTCATTGCCCGCGATGCCACTCGTCGCCGCAAAGTCGATGATCGGACCGCCCGATCCTGCCGCGAGCAAGCCAGTCGAGCCGGCCAAGCCCGCTGCCACGGTCACCGCCAGCCCCATGCCCGAGGTGGTCGCCGCGGCGCCTGCCGCCGGTGACGCGGAGAAAGCGAAAGAGGACGCTAGCGCGCCGAAAGCCGAGGTGCAGCATACCGAATTCGGCGTCGATCTCGGCACCGCCAATTCGGTGCCGGGGCTGCGCGCGCTGTGGCGGGGCCTGTTGAAATCGCGCTCGAACGCGCCGTTGTTCAATTTGCGCCCGATCATCGTCATCAAGGAAGGCGCCAACGGGCTCGGCATGCAGCTCCGCCTGGTTGCCGGCCCGCTGCGCGACGCCGGCGCCGCGGCGAAGATTTGCGCGGTGCTCGCCGAGAACGGCCGCGCTTGCGAAACCGCTGTTTTCGACGGTCAGCGCCTGACGCTCAAGGACGAGCCGCCGCCGGCCACGACAACTCCCAACAAACCCGCACCACGCCGGCACGCAGCACCGAAACGAGCGGCGGCAGCTCCGGTGGTGGTCGAGGAGCCGCCGAAGAAGCCGGAGCCACCTTCCGCGGTCTCGGCGATCACCTCGATGTTCGGTCGCAAGGAGCAATAATGGCGTGACCGCAAGACATTGCGGCGACATTTTCACTCGCTTTCACGCCGCCTGAAGCGGCTTGTCCTGATCCTCTTTCCCGACCATATTCGCGCGATGACAAAGCCTCCGTTCCGCCTCACACCCTATCAGGTGCAATTCCTGCTGATCGTCGGTTTCCTCGCCGTCGGTTACGCGCTTTACCTGCGCTATCTCGTGATCGAATTCTCAACCGTCGCGCTCGCCTGCGATGCGGGCCTGCAGACCATGAACTGCAAGATGCGGGTGCTGGCGACGAGCCTGTTCCGGAATTCCGTGTTCGGCATCGTCGCGCTCGTCATCGCGACCCTGCACGTGCTGCGGCCGTCGATCGTCCTGATGACCGGCGGGCTGATCGCGGCGGGGTTCGGGATCGTGCTCTACAATGTCGCGCTGTCGGGGATCGCAATCGGCTTGCTCATTTTGGGCTTTGCGCGACCCGCGCCCGCCACAGCGTAAGCGCCAGCAACACATACATCGCGCAGGTCCAGACCGACTGCCAGTTGTCGGTCCCCTCGTTCAGGAAGGTGTAGCCGGCCGCGACCAGCAGAAGGCCGGCGAACACGGCCTCCGCGATCGGCCTTACGCCCTCCTGCGGCCGGTTGAGCAGCATCAGCAGCGCAAACGGCACCACAGCCATGGTGAGCGAGGCGAACGGAAAGTCCTTGTAGCGCGGGTCGAAAGTGAACCCGAGCGCTGTTTCCGCCCCGATCACGGTCGTCACGATCAGCGAAAGGCCGAGCAGCGCTGTGAGCAAGGTGCCGTGCCGGTACTGGCGCGGCCCGAGCAGTTCGAGGAAGGTCGGCAGCGATTTACCCGCCATCAGCGCGTGAGCCGACAGGATCGGCGCAAAGACGGCCGCCGCAAGCAATGTCCCCCATTGCACCCAGCCGCCGGTCCCGTAGCTCTCATAGATCATCTTGTCGATGGCAACCCCGAGCAGGATCCCGGCGCTGGTTGAGGAGATGCCGACCGCGATCCAGGACATGATCCGCGGCGCCCATGGCCGCCGCCGGACCGCCAGCCAAGCCACGAGGAAGGTGACGAAGCCCAGCCCAAGGCCAGCGCCCATGTACCATTTCCAAAGCGGGTAATTGCTGATGGCGACGCCGGGCGGGTACTTCACCACACGGTTGACGGAGTCGAACAGGCCCCAATAGCCGCCGACCGTACCCTCGAGCTGGCGCTTCCAGGGCTGGTCATAGGCCTCGATCAAGTTGACGCGGAAACCCTCGCGCTTGGCGAGATCGAGGATTTCCGAGACGATCCGCGCCTGGTTGGTGCGCGACGGCAGCGCGCCCTCGCGCATCCTGCCCATGCTCGGCCAGCCGGTCTCGCCGATCAGGATCTCCTTGTTCGGGAACGCCACCGCCATCCGCTTGCGGATGGCATCGACATGGGCGGCGGCGAATTTCGCCCGCACCGGCATGTCTTCCCAGTAAGGAAGGATGTGAATAGTGACGAAATCGACGGCGTCATAGACCTCGCGGTTGCGCAGCCAGAATTCCCAGACATCGGCATAGGTCACGGGCACCTGGACCTGCGCCTTGACCGCGCGGACATAGGCGGCGAGATCCGCGGTCGTCATTTCCCCGCGCAGCAGCACTTCATTACCGACCACCAGCGCCGTGATCACGCCCGGATATTGTTTGGCGAGCCCGACCGCGACCGCAATCTGCGTCTGGTTCTTGATCCGGTCGCTGCCGAGCCAGATGCCCTGGATGACCTTCAGCCCGACCTTCGCCGCGATACCCGGTACCTGGTCGAGCCCGTTCTCGATCGAATAAGTGCGCACGCACTCGGTGACCTTGGCGAGATCAGTCAGATCCTGCTCGATCTGCTCGGCCGGAATGTGCGTGGTGCGGATCAGCGGCGTCTGCGTGTCGCGGAACGGCGCATAGGAGACGCATTGCAGCTTTGCATTGGGATCGATCGGCGCGCGCGACAACGTAATCGGCGTGGCGAGCCACCACCACACGGCCGCAATCATACCCAGCGATATCAGGAGAAGCGCCAGTGGCGTACGAAGAGAAATCAGTTCCATCCTCCGGGGACCGTCGATTAGCCGGTCATGCACCGTCTGCCAAGAGCACGAGTCGGGCAATACCAAGGTTGTCCTGCGACAGTTTTGCGCTGGTGCGATAAAGTTGTGACTTTGCTGGACAAAATCTGAAATACCGGTCATGGGATTCCGCCAGCGTCTCCGCCGCACTGGAGACCTATTTGGACGGCATTACGCCACGGCCGTTTGGGATGATTTGTTGGGCGGGAAATCGATCGGGGAAGGTATGGGTGGACGGGTGCTTCAGTTCAAAATCGCGGTCTTGCGCCATTTCGCCACTGCCAGCCTCGCGCTTCTGATCGGTACCGGAGCCGCTTTCTCCCAAAGCGGCACGCCGAATCCGCAGGAACAGTCGAAGCAGGGAAACGCTCCGTCCGACGCCACCAAGGACAACCAGCGTAAGACCGACGAATTCGTCGAGGCCACGCAAGCGATCAACGGCCCGGCCGGAAACCCGGAATGCGTCTGGCTCGGCCGGCGCGTGGTGCGGCTGATGTGGCTTGACGACCTCGATACCGCCTTCCGTCACCTCGACCTTTACGACCGCTTCGGCTGCCCCGGTGGTCATGTGCAGGCGACCTTCCGCTGCCTGACCCGGTTTGGCGCCACCATCGACGACAAGGTGCCACGCAGCCTCGATGGCCGCATCCATGCTTGCTGGATCAACCCGGGCGCCCAGCCGCCCGCGGCCGCAGCCGCCGCGGCGGCAGCGCCCGCCCCGCAAGCGTCGCCCGCCACGGCTGGGAACGCCGCGCCGGCGCCCGCCGCCTCACCTTCTCCAGCGCCGTCGGCCTCGCCGTCGCCGGCTGCGAAATAACCGCCTTCGACTTTGGAACGATCGCGACTTCCGTCATTTGAGCTGCGTGGCGCCCTCAAAACGCCATGCGGTCATATCAGTTGTGGAATCGCGTGGCAGGATTATCTTGCAGTTTACCGCCATGTCGGTCGAACCTAGGGGACGGGTTCGCTTTCTCCTTCATAGCAGGCCCCGTATGGTTTAGCCGCGATGCGCGCTGTCGCCGCCGTTCTGTTGCTTGTTACCGCTGTGCATGCCGCGCTGTGGGGCCTTCTCCAGGAGAAACAGCAGGCTCCTGATTTCCGCGGCATGCTGCCGAGCGTCTCCTATGCGCCGTTCGATGGCAGCGCGCATCCTGACGTCGACAATATCCCCCAGGCCGAGAAGATTCGCGCCGACCTGAAGAAGCTGTCGACGATGACGCGCGCGATCCGCCTGTACTCGTCGACGGGAGGCGTTGAACTGGTTCCGCCGATCGCCGCCGAATTCGGCTTGAAGGTCATGGTCGGCGCCTGGATCGACAAGAACTCCGAGCGCAACGAGCGCGAGATCGACGCCGCTATCAACCTCGCCCGGCGCAACAGCAACGTGATCGGCGTCGTCGTCGGAAACGAAGTGATCTACCGCGGCGAGCAAAAGATCGACGACTTGATCGAGATGATCAAGCGCGTCAAGAAATCGGTCAATGTCCCCGTCACCACTGGCGAAATCTGGAACATCTGGCGCGACAATCCGCAGCTTGCCAATTCCGTCGATTTCATCGCCGCCCACGTCCTGCCTTACTGGGAGAACTTCACCGCCCAGCAGGCGGTGGACCAGGCGGTCGCGATGTTCCAGCTCCTGCGCGACCAGTTTCCGGGCAAGCGCATCGTGATCGCCGAATTCGGCTGGCCAAGCGCGGGCTACAATCTCCGGAACGCCGAGCCCGGTCCGTTCGAGCAGGCCTCGGTGTTGCGCAATTTCGTCACCCGCGCCGAAGCCATCGGCATGGACTACAACATCGTCGAGGCGATCGATCAGCCCTGGAAGTTCTTCGAAGGCGGCGTCGGCCCGTATTGGGGCATCCTGAATGCGTCCCGCGAGCCGAAATTCGCCTGGACTGGGCCGATCGTCAACGAGAACTACTGGAAGCTCGCGCTGCTCGCCCTCCTCGTCGGCATCCTGGTGTCGCTACCGATCCTGCGCCTGGAACGTCCGACGGTGATGCAGGCTTTGATGCTCTCGGCTGCCGCCAACGGCGTCGGCGCCTGGGTCGCGACTGTCTTCGCCTACTGGGCCGGGCACTATTTCGTGTTCGGCTCGGCGTTCGCGCTGACGCTCGGCCTGATCCTTCTTGTCCCGCTGATCCTGATCGCGATGGCGCGGATCGAGGAGATCGCCGATGTTGCCTTCGGCCGCGGCCCCCACCGGCTGATCCAGAAGAGCGCAGCCGTTGCGCCCGCCACGATCGGCGAGCAGGTCACCTTCCCTAAGGTTTCGATCCATATCCCCGCTTATTTTGAGCCGGTGGAGATGCTGAAGCAGACGCTCGATGCCGTGTCGCGGCTCGACTACCCCAATTTCGAATGCGTCTGCATCATCAACAACACGCCAGATCCCGCGTTCTGGCAGCCGATCCAGGATCATTGCCGCGCGCTCGGCGAGCGCTTCAAGTTCATCAATGCCGAGAAGGTCCAGGGCTTCAAGGCCGGCGCCTTGCGCATCGCGATGGATCGCACCGCGGCGGACGCCGAGATCATCGGCATCATCGATGCCGACTATGTCGTGCATCCCGACTGGCTGAAGGACCTCGTACCCGTCTTCGCCGACTCGCGGGTCGGCCTGGTGCAGGCGCCGCAGGAGCATCGCGACGGCGACCGCTCGCTGATGCACTACATCATGAACGGCGAATATGCCGGCTTCTTTGACATCGGCATGGTCCAGCGCAACGAGCACAACGCCATCATCGTGCACGGCACGATGTGCTTGATCCGCCGCGCCGCAATGGACATGGCCGGCGGCTGGTCCAGCGACACCATCTGCGAGGACACCGATCTCGGGCTTGCCATCATCGAGCGCGGCTGGCTGACGCATTACACCAACCAGCGCTACGGCGAAGGCCTGTTGCCCGACACCTACGAGGCCTTCAAGAAGCAGCGGCACCGCTGGGCCTATGGCGGCTTCCAGATCGTGAAAAAGCACTGGCGGCGTTTCCTGCCCGGCGCGAGCCGGCTCTCGCCCGACCAGCGCCGCGAATTTTCGCTGGGCTGGCTGAACTGGCTGGGCGCCGAAAGCCTCGGCGTGCTGGTCGCGATCCTCAACCTGATCTGGGTGCCGATCGTCGCCTTTGCCGACATCGCCATCCCCGACAAGATCCTGACGCTGCCGATCATCGCCTCCTTCGTCGTCTCGCTCGCGCATTTCGTCGTGCTGTACCGACTGCGGGTCAAGGTGAAGGCGGGCCAGATGCTGGGCGCCATGATCGCGGCGATGAGCGTGCAATGGACGGTGTCGCGCGCTGTGGCGCAGGGACTGATCACCGAGCATCTGGCGTTCGCCCGCACCTCCAAGGGCGGCCTGTCGCGGATGTCGATCGAATTCCAGGCGTTCTGGGAAGCGGTGATCGGCGTCCTCCTCTTGGTCGGTGCCGCGGTCCTCATCGCCACGAACGGCTTCAAGCAGGTCCGCGAGATCTACATCTTCGCCGGCGTGCTGGTGTTGCAGAGCCTGCCGTTCCTCGCCGCGGTCGCGATCGCGATCCTGGAGAATTCGCGCATCAACTCGTTCTCGTTCTGGCGCAACAGCGCCATCCGCACTGCGGAACTGATCGGTCTGCGCCCGGTCGCCATGCCCACGATCGCCGCTCCTTCCCAGCAGGCCGCCTCCGAAATCCGCCGCGACGCCAACTGAGCCGCTATCCGGCCGTGGATTGATTTCGCGGCCGGGCTTGAAGGAGTGGCGCTAACCACCAGCTATCCCAAGGGAATCCCGGGCCGGACGATCGTACATCTGCCGGGCTTTGCGCTATTGACCCATCGGCCCCCGCCCCCTACACAGCGCGGACTGGAGCATGATCCGGAAAGGCGGGAGTCGGTTTCCGGCGGATCATGGTCAGACAAGAGCTGGAACGGGATGACGGCTTGTAACGTCGTCACGCTCCAGGAAGTGAGCGCGTAGCTCAGGCGGTAGAGCACGTGACTTTTAATCATGGGGTCGAGGGTTCGAGTCCCTCCGCGCTCACCACATAAGCGCCTGATCTGAATAGTAAATCCGACATCTCAGTTTCTAGGATTGGGCGCACCGGGTACAAAAAGCGGCGGCGGGGGTACAAACTCCGTTTCGGCCCGGGGCGGCTTGCTAAACCGTTATAGGCTTGTAAAGGCCTATCGAGGGTTCGAATCCCTCCGTCTCCGCCAGCCAATCTTTTCAGCCACTTAGCGGCGGCCGCAGCCGAAATAATCTTGCCGCAGATACCGGAGGTGCCGTAGATGGAGGCGGTTTCCGTCGGCACAAAAGTCGGCACAGTCTGTTTTCGATACGTTCGCCCGGCCGATAGTCGTCTCTCACGCGCCAACCGCAAGCCCTAGCGGCTTGCCGCGGCGCGCCGCACGACGCATTTTCAGATCATGGGCACCAAGTCACGCGAGAGCATTTTCGGCGCATCGGTGCGCGCCGCGGCTGAGCAGGCGGCAGAAGCGCGCAAGGCCGCCGACCGGCTCGCCTGCGCGGCCTGGAATAAGCGCATGCTGGCGTTCCAGGGGCCAGCCCAGCCCTCGCCCGCGCTCGGTGACGCGCTCAACGCCGGCTACACCTATCTCGAGGTGAAGTGTCTCGGCTGCGAGACGCACCAGACGGTCGCGCTTGACATCGTCCGTCGGCCGAAGACAACGCCGATCCATGAGCTCGAGCGCTACATGCGCTGCAAGTTGTGTTCGGAGGAGCGCGGCTATCCCTATAAGCGCAGCCAACTGATCGCGCTGCGGCCAACGAAAATCTCCGCCCAGCATCCGCCGTCGACCTGGTGGCCGGGCGAACGCTGAAAGCTACCTATGTGCAATCTCTATTCGATCACGACCAACCAAGAAGCCATCCGTGCACTGTTCCGCGTCGTCAACCGCTACGTCGGCAACTTGCCGCCGATGCCGGGCGTGTTTCCGGACTATCCGGCGCCCGTGGTCCGCAACGCCGCCGGCGGCCGTGAGCTGGTACTGATGCGCTGGGGCATGCCGCCGCCGCCGCGCATCGGCGGGCCGCCGGTGACAAATATCCGCAACACCAGTTCGCCGCACTGGCGCGGCTGGCTGAAGCCTGAGAACCGCTGCCTCGTTCCCTTCAACAGCTTCGCTGAATATTCGCCCGAGCCGAACCCGGCCACCAAGAAAAAGGACGTGGTCTGGTTCGCACTGAACGACGACCGACCGCTCACGGCCTTTGCCGGGATCTGGACGGAGTTCACAGGCGATCGCGGCACCAAGTCGAAGCCGATCCCCGGCCCTCACCTGGTCTATGGTTTCCTTACGACCGAGCCGAACGCCGTGGTCGCGCCGATCCATCCGAAGGCCATGCCGGTGATCCTGACGACGGACGAGGAGCACGACGTCTGGCTGCGCGCGCCTTGGGATGAGGCCAAAGCACTACAGCGGCCGCTGCCCGACGACGCCCTGAAGATCGTCATGCGCGGCCCCGACAAGGAAGATAAACTCGCAGCATGAAATACGTCAAAGACAGCCCATACGCCGATCCGGAGAAAGCCGCTCGCAGGCTCATGGAGCTAGCCAAGGCCGTCGAGCCCGTGCAGGACGGCCGCATCCACATCGAGAAGATCAACTACCCGTTCATAGATCGGGAGAAGGCCAAGCCGGCCGAATATGGCGCCGGGCCTCAAGCTGGCGATCGAGCGCGGCTGGCTGTGGATGCACGAGAGCGGCACTTACGTGAAGATCACGCCCGCAGGTATGGAGCTATTCGCTTAACGCTACGGTCAGATCAACGCCACACCAGGGATCGAAACAAGCCATTGGCTGTTACGCTGAAGGAGCTTGCTCTTCTTGCGATCAAACGCTCCCCATACCTCACCATGGTGGGGATTGTCAGAAAGCGGCTCGTACCCGACCATCAGGCCAACGGACCGCGGAGCCGCGGCCTTCAGGATCACCGATCCGATCCATTTCGGAGTTGTAACAAACTCAGATGGGACAAGCTGGGCCTCTTCGATCGATTTCTTGATATCGATCGACATTCCTCCGTTCCTGCCACTTGAAGGCTGAAATGCCATTGAAGACACCCGCCGCGTCCCTTCGGCGGTGGTCACGCATTGCTCAGGCGAAATGCGTCGGATGATGTCGTCGCCGTCCAGGATTTCCTGATGATCGTGCGGAACAACAACCCCGCCATTATGCGGCGGTGGCGACAGCGGCAACGCGTTCCCCCACCATGTCGCGTATCCATCGCGACACAACAATGAAGTTGTTCGTCAGAAGGATCTCTTCGCCATCGGGATTAGCCTCAGTCTCCCGCCAAGCCGAAACATCGTTCGGGGCTCGCACATGGATCTCTATCGAGGTCGAAGCACCGTGCCATTCGATTTGAAGATCACCATTGGACCCCGGAACGATTTGCGGTGCCGGCATCCGCGCGGGACAAATCGATGCCAAGAGCTGCAGGGCGAAGTACGCATTTTCGAAGTGAACGGGAGGCGCTCTATAACCATCCCAACCGACCGGCAGCTTCAATAAATGATCAAGGCGATCGGATACCGCGTCTGACCAGGCTGTCGATGGGCTCGTCACGACGAGGCGCTCGGGAGCGGGCGCGCGCCGGGCCAAAGCGTTCAGGCCATCCGACACAGAGTAGACCGAACCGGTATTGGTAAGGCTCATCGAGTGCGTTTCCAAAGTTTCTGGGCGCCAGGGGTCGTCGCCTTAATGAACTCTTCAGCTATCATATAGCGATGAACATTGAGGAAATCGAGAGTTCCCGGCAAGTCATTTGTGGTTGGCAGACCCCTCGCCGTCAAGTTGAGGAACAGCGTCCGTCGGCCGAACCGGTCAAGCCCTGTAGCAGATTCGCGGTAGAATCGACCATAGGGCTGCCCGTCCCTTTGACGCAAAACGCGAGCCAAGGTCGAACCGAAGTTATCGAGGGCCGGTTGATCGGTGGGTACGAACGAAAACCACGTCTGCGGCTCGAAAGGTTCTGCGGGCTGGTCGAGCACTATGCTGTTAATATACGAGATCTCACATTGCGTGACGAGCAGCCGTTCATTGCCCAAGGAACGGAAGTAGTTCTCTAGCTCCGTCAACTCCTGTTCGAACTGACGAATGATCGCCTCATATCGCGGGTATTCCAGCCGCTCCGGATGCAGTTTTCGCCAATTATGGAAGATGCGATCGTGCTGAAACTGGATGAGGTCCTCGCCACCTGAGCTTTCAAACCAGTACCTCGTCGGCATGACGCCCATGACATTGAACGAGACTTGGGGCGACTGCCATTCTCCGAAGGTCTCGAATTGAGGGACCATTGGAGGATGCTCTCCAACCACGGGGAAGCGAGGCGCATAAAGCTTCCACACCTCATAGGCCTGTATCTGTTGGAAGTTACGCGGGGATTGGAACTGCACCCCCAGCACAACCTCGTTGAGAGGTGGATTTTCGAACTCCGGCAACTGGTCCTTGTCGAAAGGCACAGACTTCCCCTTCTTGGTACCTAAATACAGTATACCTATTTATGGTTAACGGCTTATGCCACGTGGGAAGCCGACCCAGCACACTTTCGCAGAATCGGTCGCGCTGTCCAACGACCCGGATGACCTACCCCAGGAGCCATGCCCCAGCCTAGCTTTCTTCCATGCTTGCCGACCCGCGGAACGAAGGTCCCCGCCCGTCCGGAATGGATCCACGAGGTCAAACACGATGGCTACCGCCTGATCGTCCAACGCGACGGCAAGCGCGTCCGGATGCTTACCCGCAATGGCCACGACTGGACCGATCGCTTTCCGCTCATCCGCGAGGCGGTGCTGCGCCATCGATCGACGTCGTTCGTGGTGGACGGAGAAGCCGTGCTGCTCGGCGTCGACGGTCGCAGCGATTTCAACGGCATGCATTCGCGCCGGCATAACGACGAGGTGCAGCTCTACGCCTTCGACCTGCTGGCCTCCGACGGTGAGGACATGCGCCGGCTGCCGCTGCACCTGCGCAAGAACGCGCTGGCGCGGCTGCTCTCGCGCCGGATCGCTGGCATCCACGTTGCCCCCTACGAGCAAGGCGAGATCGGCCCCGACCTGTTCCGTCACGCCTGCCTGATCGGTCTCGAAGGCCTCGTCTCCAAGCACCGGGAACGGCCCTACCGCTCTGGCCGTTGCGATCACTGGATCAAGGTGAAGAACCGGACGCACCCGGCCTTCGAGCGTGTGCAGGAGAGCTTCTGATGCCGATGCGCTACAATCCGAATGTCGACATCTATGATGGCGCGCCGTGGACGGAGATGGACATCGAGGACCTCAAGTCTTCGATCAAGCACGGCAGCTCGATCGAACACGCGGCCGAATTCCTGTGCCGCGCCGGCAGCGTCGACGACGTGGAGCGCAAGGCCCGGGAATTGAATCTCCCGATCCGAAGGAAAAAGTGAAGCGCAGGATTCGCCGCCGGCCCGCCTCTACCGAGACCCTGAAAAAGTTATTCAATGTCAATTGGCGCGCTGACCTTCTTTTCCACAGAGCAAGTGATTGATGAAACGGTCCTTTCGCAGATATGGCCGAAAAGACACACCGCCATGCATGAAAACCCCGCCATCATTTTTCCGGGTATAATCGACACCGGACCCCGAATCGCCGTGTCGGGCGGGACGGTTTCTAGAGTAGAAAGTGAATCGGGCGATGCTCTTGCAAAGCACCGCCCGACGCCTGGAGGAGATCCCGAAGGATTCTCCGCCCTAACACCGTAGGTTCTCGCTCTCCCCAGGCAACCTGTCAATGACCGCGCGACGTCGTTTCGCGCCACGGATGAGGTTTGCCTATGTCGGATAAGTTGCTGGTGATTCCCCCTGAGACACACGGACAACCTTCGAGCGCTACTTTGCCCTCGAAGGAGAAACGCGCCATGTCCGAACCGAGATTCGACATCCACTTGTGGGGCATCAGGATAAGCGCCGAGGGCTTAGTCGGTATCGCTGCCGCCGTCTTGGTGGTCGCGATGATCCTCTTTGTTTCTCGCTATTGATGGAAACGCCGTCCTTGGCCGGCGCCTCAAGCATACCTCGCTCTTACGGCCTCTCCTCCACGCTCACCCGCCGCCTAGCGACGCCCGAATAGGACCTTGCGCGAGCAGCATCGCGGCCGCGGTCCTTAGAACGGCGCCGACAGACAAAGCGCTGGCGATGGCGCCGTCATAGAAAACGATACGACGAAATACTGGGGAGCCGCCCGGCGACGGACTCAGGGTTACAAAACTCGCGCGCTCAGCGGTCGCCAAGCGCTCCGAGAGCGTCTCAGAATTCGCAATGATGTTGCTCAGATTTCGGATTGCGCATACGCCAAATTGGCGTATGTGTCAGATACCGAGAGCGAGGAGAGCAACATGCAACAGATCATTGGACGGACGCCGCGGATGGAGATCACCTGGGCGGTTTTGGAAGCGGCAAAGGACGCCGGCGACCAGCTCGTCATTGACGCCTGCCGCCGGATCATCACCGCGGATCGAATCGGCTGGCGCCGCCACGGCAACCCGACTGACCTGAGCATGGTGACGGAATTTTACGAAGCCGCGCGCTAAGAGCCCCGACCGCGCGATGACGCGTGACGCCTACCTGGAACACCTCAAGCGGCTCGATCTTGGTCAGGAGGAGGCCGGCGAAGCCTTCGGCGCCAGCGCAAGGACCGGCCAGCGTTGGGCCACCGAAGGCCCGCCGCTTCCGGTCGCGATGGTGCTGCTGCAGGTCAAGAGCCGAAAACAATTCGAGCAGCTACGCGAGCGCGCGCTGTAGGCAGGCGCGCCTGATGCGGATCTCTCACCCGCCGCCGAGCCCGGCACGGAACGGACCGCCGACGATCAGCATCTGAGCCGCCGTCCAGACAACGGCGACGGCGTAGCCGGCGCCGACGACCGCGGCGCTATAGACGACCAGGCGGCCAATTAGCGCGTACATCGGCCGCCCCTACACTTGCGCGAGCGCCACCAGGCGCCGAGCGCGCCGACCAGCATTGCGACCGACAACAGCAGCACGGCGATCAGCCCGGCGGCTACGAACTTGAGCGCGACCAAGCTCATCGGGCCCTCCGGTGATGCCGGCGCCCGTGGCGACCGCCGTGGCGGAATTGCACGCCCCATTCGCGACGGCCGTCCGGATCCCAGGAAATGTGGACGTGGCGGACGGCCGCGTAGTCGACGCTATAGCCACCAGGCCAGCCGGCCAGGCGCGCATAGATGCAGCCGGGATCCCCGGCGATATCGACCGCCCGGCCGGAGGCATGCAGGCTAAGGACCCGCGTGCCCGCCACCAGCGTATGTCGCACCGCCGAAATGACGCGGGATTGGCAGATGGCGCAGATCTCGGCCGCCTTGGCGGCCAGCGGCGCGACCAGGCCGCCGACGGCTTGTCGAGGCTCGTGGCGCACCCGCGGCGCCCGGCCGCCCGCGTGCCGCGGGCCATCTCGATTTAACGCACGTCCGGCCGGCTGTGCGGGTTTGTTGACCGCCGGCGCCGGCCGGCATGGCCGCATCAGGTCGATGTTGTTGCAAAGGACGGCCTGCCGAGCCCGGGAATGGGCCAGAGCGGAATCTGCGGCCGCCGCCAGCGCAGCAAGCGCCAGCGACGCCGCGAACAGCATTCGCAGCATATTTGCCTCTTGGATTTTTAGGGGATGACGCGGACCGGATCGTCAGCGCTTGAAGTGGATCTCGACGAGGTTGGTGACGATCCAGACGACGCCGCCGCTCAAGGCCACGCTGATGCCCCAGATCCATTTCGTCGCATTGCGGACGCCGGTCGCCTGCGCCTTGACGTTCTCGACAGCCTTCACGACCGGCTTCATTTCGGCGATGTCTTTGGTGGCGGTTGCGAGCTGCGCCCCCATCGTCGTCACGTCGCCGCGCAGCGCGTCGACCTTCTGGTGCAGCTCCTTGCGACCGTCCGACGCTTTCTGCTCCATCGCCTGCCAGGTCGACGTTAGCGTCGCGACTGTGGCCTGGAGGCCGCCGATCGACCGCGCCATCTCGCGCAGCGCCGCCTGCACGTCGTCGCTCATTCCGCGCCCCGCATCATCGCCTGAGGATCCTCGCCACGTTCTCGAAACCACGCTTGGCAAAGTAGAACGACACGACCAGGTTGGAGGTGACGGCAGCAAACCCGGCGAGCGGGTCTGTCGTTCCCAGTCCGAGCACCTTGTCCCAAACCAGCAACTTGCCGAAATAGATCGCGACGCAATAGCCGATGATCTTGTCGGGCTCATACCAGTGCCCCAGCTCGGCGATGCGGTATTGCGTGATCGCATTTGTTTCGGCGGTCTGCGCCGCGATCTCGCCGGCAGCGAGATCCGCGGCGATCTTGTTGTCGACGTTGCCCGCCTTCAGCTTGGCATTGTAAGCCTCGATGAGGCCCCGGATCACGGGGCCTCCGAGGAATGAGAGGATTGCCATCCACATCGCTGCGCCCTACCCCGCCGCCGGCTTGACGACGTCGACGACCTGCACCTGGCCGTCGATCTTCTGGGTGATGACCTGCGGCGGATTGTCGGTGATCTTGCGGAGGTAGGCGAACAAGAGGCCGACGCCGACCATGCCGACCGGCAGCGCCCAGCCCGGCAGCTTCGCGGTCAGCGGCGTCCAGTCCTGTCCGGAGACCAGCGGTAGCGCCTGGTCGTACAGCCCGACGACGATGCCGGAGATCGTCGTCAGCCACGCCACGATGCGCGTGCGCCAGCCGACCAGTTTTGCGCGCGCCTTGTCGAGAAATGACGCCTCCGCGGCGAACGCCGGCGCGAAGGTGAGCGACGTCTTCATGATCGGCCGGAGGATCAGGAAATAGCCCAGCGCGAGCGCGATGAAAGCAATCAACAAAAGCCAGAGCATGTCGTTCTCCTATGCAGCTCGTTTGAACCAGGATGCGATCCAGGCGCCGATGCTGCCGGGCGCCGGATTGGTGACGGAAGGTTTTGCCGGAACGGTCTCGGGATGAGCCGCGATCACGGGCTGGCCACTCTTTGCGACGACGGCCGGCGACGCGTTCATGTTCGCCGCGCCGAACTTGATGCTCGGATCGAGCTTCATCATCGCGAGGATCAGCCCGGCGCAGCCGAGCTGCTTGTCGACGACGCTGGGGTCATAGACGCCGTCGCGGACGTATTTGCCTGAGACGTATTGATCGGTGCCCGACCAGACATAGGGCGACGGCCGGCCGCGGTTGGCATAGCCGAGGCCGTTGTACTGCTCGAGCATCGTCAAGAGGCCGCCGACCGACCAATCCTTGTTGCGCGCGGCATAGGGATGGCAGCTCACCAGCGCGTCGACCGCGGCGTCTTCCCAGGACTTGAACGGCCCGCGCCCGGCCGGCACATGCACCGATTTCTGATTCCAGGGGTCGCCCTGCGCCAGCGAGCGGTCCCAGCGCTGCGAACTCTCGCGCTCATGCGTGACGGCGATGAAGAACCACGGTACGCCGGTGCGCGCGGCCACAGCCTGATACCGCGCCTTCGACGCCGGTGCGACCAGGCGTCGCGCAACGGCATCGAAATCCCGCGTGAGCTTGGCATTGGTCCAGCGGGCAGCGTTCGCCCGCGCGAGGGCGTTGAGGTCGGTCATGGGATCCTCCGTAGGAAACCGGATGTGTGGATGGTGGAGTGCTCACCCCTCAAGGAGGGGTTGATTCTCGGAATGGTTGCAGGCTAGCTCTTGTCCATCGATCGGCTGGGGAGCCCGTCAATAAAATGTTCGGAAAACTGCGCCTGTTTTTGGCGCGACCAAGCGATTTTGATTGGCATCGATGTGTGCTGTCGCCGCTTGGCCGGCGCGATATCTACGGCAATCGGCTATCGCCTGTCGGGCAGGTCTGGCGCCGTCTCGGTTGCGACGGCAGATGGCAATACAAGCAGGATGAGGCCACCGAGCAGGACTACATCGATAACGCTTGGTGACGATGCACGATCCGGCAACTTACAGAACCCGCAAGATGTAGCCGGCCGCTATCGTCGGCTGGACGTTGTCATGGGCCGCGCCGCCGCCAGTGTTATTCGACGTCGCAGAACCAGAGCCAGAGCCGCTGAACGAACCAGACACACCAATGACGGCCTCGCTAATACCGATGCCGAGGTCGGCAGGTCGCGATCCTGCCCCCGTGATATGCACCGCCTGGTTGGTTGTTCCCGAAATCGAACCGCTCACGTTAACCGAGACGCTCGACGTGATCGTGGGAATATTTGTCGCCGAGAGCGCAACGCTCTGTGCACCCCCCACCGCTCCACGCCCCGTTGCAAACGACAGGCGTCCAGACGCTGCCCCGCCCATGTTATCCATGGCGGCAACCACGCGCCCACGAAGGTCTGGTAGATTGAAGGTGCTCCCGTCGCCAGCGCCATAGGTCGTACCGAACAGCGCGAACAAAGATGCGTAAACCGTCCGAGAGAGCGCCTGCCCGACCGGAAAGGCGAACGCGCTAGAGGGTGTCGTGGGCCCCCAGTAATCCATCCCGCTCCCCAGAGGAATCCCATAGGCATTGCCACCGAGGCCGTGCAGATAGAACGCCCCGTCACTGTTGTTGTAGAGCGCGGTGTAGGGAGTGCCCTGGATCAGAGTATTTGACTGCAACTCCACACCAGGCGCCAGCCGTAGCGGCTTCGCCGCCAGCCCATCGACACTCAACGTCACGTTAGCCGCATTGGTGACGTGCGGCGTGAATGCGATGATGTTGCCGCCCAGGCGCGCCAGCGTATCGTACTTGCGAAAGCTCACGACGGCATAGGCCGTCGCCGTGCCGCCGGTGACGATCGCGCCCGAGACGTCTTGCGGAAAGGCGGAGTCCGATGCCAGCCGGCTGGCGAAGATTTCCTTGGTGCCGCTGCCGAAGGTGCCCTTGCTCTCCTCGACATCGGTCAGAGTGATCTGGTTGGCGGCGCTGTAGGTGACGAGGCCGGCCCAGAACGCGACGCCCGGCTCGACGATGGTGGCGTAGGTGGTGTCGCCGATCGACATGAAGGCCGAGAAGGTGTTGTAGGAATTGTCGGCCGCGCCGGCGAGCGCATAAGGGCCGGTGCCCGCAGTCGTCGATAGCTCGAGGATGCGCGCGCGAGGGCGAACGAAAGCCATTCGGGGATTTCCTTGTGAGGTAGATCTAGACGAGCGCGTTGGCGCGGAGCAGCAGGTTGTCGACCTGCTCGGCGGTCAGTCCGACGGCGCCGATCATGCCCTGCACGATCGGGTCCGTTCGCCGGATCTCGACCGCAAGGTCCCACTCTTCCTGCGCAGCCGGATTGGCCGCTATCGCCGCCTTGATCGTGGGCCACTGTCCCAGCTCGTCAAAGGCCCGCTTGAGGCCGAGCTTGGTGCAGCTTTCAGGGACCGGCGGCGCAGGCGGGACATACGGGTCGGGCACGTTGCCCGCAGCAAGCCACGCTTCATAGCCTTGTCGATCCGCGTTGCGCGGATCGTTCGGAATAAAAGCACTGTCGCTGGTGCGAACGACGACATCGGTCGCGGTTAACAGATATTCGGCCATCACAACCTCGCATTGGCAACGTAGTGGTGACGGATGAGATCAGCGGTCGATGTCCCGATGAACAGGCTATAGCCCGTCTCACCGCTTCCTTCGATGTTGGCCGCCCTGTCTCCGCTCAGAACGCCGCCGACCACACCCACCCCTCCCGTGATCGCGGAATAGATCGTCAACGTCGGGACGGCTCGTTTGCGGACGGTGTAGCGCTGCCCAGGCATCTGATACTGCCCAATGCCCGAGGTGAGATAAATCTCATGCATGCCGTTCGGTGTCGCGGTGCCAGGCGCAGTCGCATAGTCGTAGCTCTTTTCCCAATAGCGCTGGCAGAGCTGCAGCTCCGCCGCGAAATCCGGCACCTGGAATGCCGGCGCCGCCGAACCTTCGTAAAGCCCGACGTCGAACAGCTCGAAGACGTTGCCGACTGTGCCCAGCAGGTTGAACTGGTTCGCCGTACCAAGGATGTCGCTCGCCGCCCACGCATTCGGCGCTCCTTGGCGCGAGCTTCCGATTGCCAACGCCCAGTCGAGGACAAATCCGGCGCTATTGCTCGTCGCCCATGCGCCGGTGACGTCACCCGGGATCGTCACCGATTTGACGACGTCGGCGTTAGCTTCACCCGCCGCAATCGTGTACTCTGCGACATAGTTTCGCACACCGCCATTCAGGCGGACGCAATAAGTGCCGGCCGGCGCCTTAACGCCGAACTGAAGCGTGACCGCCTTCGCCGAAGCGCTCCCGAATTTCAGATCGGCGACTCGCAGCCCTTCAAGAGTCGTTCTGATGATGGCGTATTGGGCGGCCCCGATCGAGGTATCTGCCGTTGTGATCGCAAAACGCAGGCGGTTAGGCGACCCCGCCGGACTTGCCGAAGCCGATCGGCTGACGCTGATGCCCGCATCGTTGGAGCCGAGATACACGAACTGATCAACAGGATAGTAGCCGTTCGCAGTTCCTGCCGTCGATCCATTCTCCTGCGACACCATCATCGCGCCGTTGATGATGTAATTCTTCTTCGGAAAGGCGAGGCCGGCCGGCAGGTCCATGAACACCTGCTTGGTGCCCGATGGCGAGAACGTGCCCTTGCTGTCGAAGACGACGCTGACCGTGATCTCGTTGGTGTTGGTATAGGTCAGGATGCCCGACTTGAAGGCGACACCCGGCTCGACCACCGCGCCGACTGTGGTATCGCCAACCGACATCGAGGCGCTGAAACGGTTGAACGAAGCGTCGACCGCGCCGGCGAGGGCGAACACGCTCTGGCTGTTCGAGGTCGACTTCTCGAGCACGCGGTCTCTTGGCTGGATGAAAGCCATCAAATCCTCTCGTCAATGCGGAATTGCTTGCCGAAGATGTCATTGACCGGGCCGAAGCTGACCGGCGTCAGGTCGGTCACCAGGCCGTAGACGGAATCGCGCGGCAGGTTGTCGCTGTCGGGGTCGACGATGAACAGCACATTGCGTCGCCGGCCCTTGACCCGATCGAGCCGCTCGATCAGGCCGTTTTTCTGCTGCAGCGAGATGAAATCGAAAGACAGGTTGAGCCGACGAAACGAGACGTCATCCCATGTCAGCGTCATGCCCGACGATGTCGACGATACCCGGCTGCGGTCGACCCATTGCCGCTCGCCGCCGCGGACAAAGTTGTAATCGAAGCTCTCGGCCAATCCGTCGGCGATGCAGCCGGCCTCGACGAAGTCGGCATCGGGATCGTCGATATCGACCCGCGTGAACTGCCACGCGGCCGGCGCCGGCAGCCGCCACACGAACGAGCCATAGGCGATGTCGAAATGCGCGTCGCCGCTGCTGATCACGCCGGTGTCGAGCACATCGGCGGCAACCCCGAGGCTGTCGCTCGAGGACAGCCGCAGACGAATGGTCGCGTTCGGCCCGCAGGTCAGTCCGCAGAGCATCACCGTGTCGGCCGGCGCCAGCGCCGTCTTGCGCAGCACGGCCCATGCGGACGGCGCCAGGGCGCGCCAGCGCTCGGAGGGATGCGGCGTCAACAGGTTCGACGCCGGCATGGCGAGCGCCTGGCTTGACGCTACGACGCGGCCGCCGTCGGCCTGGTTGTCGACCATGATGCAGGCATTAGCCATAGGCGGCGACCTCGACATTATCGACGCCGGCATCCGGGTCGACGCTGATGCTGGTTTCGACCACGATCATCGAGCGCCCCTGCGATAGGTCGAACCGCGGATGCGTCACCCTCACCTCGTCGCCCATGTCGCGGCGAAGCGCGCGGCGCGGCACGCTCATGCGGTAGATCGCACGTGTCGTCTTCCACAGGGCGATCAGCCGCTCGGCCTCGGAGGTGGCGTCGGCCTCATTCTGGAAATAGGCCTCGACCGGATCGCGGTCCTGCGCAAAGGGGTGATCGGTCAGGATCGTCTGAGAGCTCGCCTCGGCCAGGCGGTATTCCTCCGCCACGAAGGCCTTGCGCGCGGCGGAGACGCCACCGGCGAGATCGGTCTGCACCGTCCAGCAGCGCGCGTAAGGAACGCGCCAGCGCCAGCGCGGCGGCCGATAGGCATCCGGCAGCGGCTCGCGCTTGATGTCGCTTCCGAGCATGTCGCCACGGGTGAAGCTGGCGACCGGATTGCCTGACGGCGCGCCGAAGATGCGGACCTCGAACAGGCCGTCGAGCTTGTGGCCGCCCCAGCCGCCGATGCCGCCCATCAGCTTCTGGATCAGCGCGGCGACAGTCAGGGAGTCGTCCGGCGCGACGAAATAGCCTATTCCAGCCGGCTGCGCCGCGTTGACGGCATCGAAGGAGGCCGCGTCGAGATCTGTCGGATCGACCAGCGCCGTCCGCGTGCGCAAGGCCCAGCGGACGATGTCGGCCGTGGTCTCGATATAGCCGCCCGTGTTCTCGCCCTGCACGTCTGCTGTCACCGTGCCCGATGGCGAGGAACCAAGCTTGAACAGCCCGAACGCCCTGCAGGTCGCATACTGCCCGGCGCTGACGCTGGCGGCCGCGAGCGCCGCATAGTCGGCGACGTCGCTGCCGGCAGTGAGCTGCGCGCCACGGTCATAGACTGCGTCGACCGCCTGCACCGAACCGTCGTGCACCTGGTAGATTAGGAGGTTCGGCACCAGCAACACCGGCGTGACGTTGAGCGCCTTGCCGAGCACCAGCGGCTTGCGCTTGCCCGTAAGGTCGGGGCCGCCATCAGCGCCGCCTGCGCCGCCATAGACATTCGGCTGCGCCGGCACCTCGAGCTTGTAGGAGAAATCCTCCAGGTCGATGGTGATGGCGTCGCCGTCAACGTTCCAGCCGCTCGCCGTCAGCTTCGCCAGCGGAAACGCCTCCGCATAGGCGCGGTCACGACGACCGATCTTGATC
Source organism: Bradyrhizobium sp. LeoA1Lang (assembly GCF_055413685.1). Classification (NCBI taxonomy): domain Bacteria; kingdom Pseudomonadati; phylum Pseudomonadota; class Alphaproteobacteria; order Hyphomicrobiales; family Nitrobacteraceae; genus Bradyrhizobium; species Bradyrhizobium sp. LeoA1Lang. The sequence continues at coordinate 23,040 of NZ_JBVAPG010000096.1, forward strand.
GTGATCGGACGGCCGTCGACGGCATAGGACAGCGGCAGGAAATCGTAATACGCATCCGCGTTGGAGATCACCAGCGTGCCCTTGCCGGTCGTGAACTGGCCGATGTCGGACTCCATGATCGAGCGGGTGAACTTGAAGCTTTGCAGCACGCCGCGGAACGGCTGGTTTGCCGGCGTATCCGTCGGCCGCGTCGCAAAGCCGGCCGAGGTCGAGACATAGATCTTCAGCGTCAGCGACGCGTCGAGATCCATCACCATGTCGAAATAGACGCGCAGGTCGCGGCGATCGGCCGAGATCGGCAGCGCGCTGCAGGGGGCAGATGATTCCATCAGGAGCGGTCCGTCAAAACCCAAGGCTCGATTTCGGCGAAATAGGCGATCGGCGCCTCGGCCTGCGCCAGCATCTGATCCCATGCCGTGGAGCCGCCGAAGAGGACTTCGGTCGAGCCGACCGCCGACCAGGTCGTCGCGAATGGCAGCGTGGCGAAAGCGGCGGTCGCTTCGCCAACCGCGACCATGCGCGCGGCGCGCGTGCCGACATCGCTGAATGGAAAGAGGCCGAACGGCCCTCTGGCGAGCATCGGATCAGGTCTCGGTGATCGTCGAGCCCTGCACGATCACCGGGGGCACGCCCGTGGCGATCACGACCGGAGGATTGAGCGCGCCCCGGTAGAGCACCTTGCCGGCGCCGCTCGAGGCTACGCCGATGGTCGCAAACAGCGCGATCTCGCCGCCGCTTGCAGCCAGTGGAAACGTGATGTCGTCCGCCGGCGAAACGACGTTGCCGCCGATCACCCACCCCGTTCCGTCACGCTGGATCGCCACCCGCGCATATCCGGCATAGGCGCATTCGCTGGTCGACTGATTGCCGCCACTCCCCGGATCCGCCGTGTTCAAGGAGAGAAAATACTGCGTGAGAGGCGACGACGCGGCATTGTCCGCGATGTTCGGAATCGGCGTGCCGTGGAAAATCAGCTTCAGGATATCGTTGCGGAACGTATCGCTCTTGTCCATTTGACCCCACCCCTTGATCGTCAAGTGATCCGCAGCCGGAGCTGGCCGGGCGGGATCTGCAACGGTTGACCCGTTGTGATGGTGCGCGGCAACGAGGGCACACCGGGGCAAACCATGTTGCCGCCGACGGCCGCCTCCTCGATGCCGAAAAAGACGATCGTACCCCAATCGGCAACCGCGGGACCGAAGGTGATCATGGTCGTGTTGACGCTGATGCCGTCCGCGTCCGCCGCGCTCATGACGCCGGCCAGCGGCTGGCGGGCATAGCCGGCCCCAGAGACCTCGAAGGCATGCGAGCCCGCCTCACCGGGATCGCCGAGATGCGCCGACAGATACAGCAGCGGGAATGTGTAGACGGCGACGCCAGTCAGATGATCGACCAGCTTCTGGCGTCCATAGGATGTTGCGCTCATGCAGCACCTTTCTGGCTTGGCCGCCCGCCGCGCCGGCCGGCGCCCTCGGTCGCGTTGGCAACGCGATCGAGCTTACCCCCTAACACCTCAACTGCGTCCCGCAGCGCCTGCACCTGCGCCTGTGTGGCCGCTGCCTGCGCCTGGATGAAGGTCTGGCCGAGCTGCGCGAAATACTGGCCGTTGTCGTTTGCCGCCGAGCTGCGCGTCGAGGCCAACGCGTTCGCTACCGGCGAGGCCGCGGAAGGCGCTACGGAGGCCGTCGGGACCGCTGCCGATGGCGCGAAGGCGGCCGGCCCGGCCAGCGCGCCAAGGGCCGCCGTGACGGCCTGATAGATTGCCGCATATCCGTCCGACGACGCATAGAAGCCCTTGGCCTGGTCGAGCAGCGTCTGGGCGTACTGCGTGATCGACCCCAGCGCGTCGGCATCCCCGCTCTGCGCCAGCGCAAGCTGGCGGTTGAAGTTCGCCTGCGCCGCGGCCAGCTGGTCCTCCGGCGACAGGATCGAGTTGGAGCCGACCTGCAGGCTTTCCAGATACTGCTGGATGGTCTTGATCGAATCCGTGACGTCGAGGGTCGCCTGATGAACGACGCCGGCGAGATCCGGAAAGATGTCGATGAAATCGGCGAACTGATCGCCGACCAGGCCAGCGTCCTGAATGATCTTCTGCGCCTCGGCCGCGAACACGGCCGCGATCTGCGCGAGCATCGCGGGATCGTTCCCCAGCTCCGCGGCGTTGGCGAGATCCGTCTGGTGCTGCTTGAGCAGCCCGGCGGCATCGTTGAGATAGCCCTTGCCCTGAGCCGCGTTGAGACGCTCCTGCAGGCCCTGCGTAACTGTGTCCGTGAACTGCGCCACCAGGGCCTTGATCTGCGCCTGCGCCGCGCTATCGATGAAGCCCCTGAAATCGCCGCCGGCATTGATCAGGCCTAGCGTGTCCTTTAGGCCAGCCGCCTCGTCGTTGACGCCCTTGATCTGCTGCTGCAGCGGCGAGAGCACGTCCGCGCCGTGCGCAAACTCGGTGAGGACGCGATTGACCGATGCATTGAACGTATCGGTGAGGCTGCCGGCACCACCGTAATCCTTCGCCTTGACCGCGGCGTCGAACAGCGTCTTAAAGCTCGAATAGAGCGAGTTCAGCTCGTTTGTCAGCGGTCCGAGATCCACACCTTTAGCGGCCAAATTGAACTTGTTGACCTGATCGGCCATTTGGGCCCACTGCTTCTTGGCCTCCTCCATCTCCTTCTTGGCTTTCTGGTCGCCGGCAAAGAGCGACGCGCCGATCGCGACGATGCCCTCGACGCCGGCCTGCGCGAAATTGCCGGAGAACAGATCGGTCAGCGCCTTATCGCCCATTTTGGAAGCGAGCTGCTCGGCCGCCGCGGTCAGCGCCTCCATCGGAGACTTGGCCTGCAGCAACCCCTGCACGAAAGTTTTCGCGAAATCGAGCCCGACGTCGCGACCTTCCCTGATCGCGCTATTGACGCGTATCGCCGCCGCCTCGGACGAGGCCAGCGCGGTCGGAACGTCATTGCCGTAAATCTTCTGGAGCTGCTGCGCGATCTGCACGTCCTCGGGCGAGAGGAACGCGGTCTTGCGCGCAAAATCAATCTGCGCGGCCACCCTGACCCGCTCGAGATCCGTCGCCGCATCGGCCGCCTCGTCTCCCAAGGCGGCGATTTGAGCCTTGAGCTGCTCGGTGATCGGCCGCCCCTGCGCCTCCGCGGCGGACATCAGCTTTGCCTCGGTCCGATACTTCGCCAGCGCGCCGGCGCCGAGCCCGACGGCATCAGCATCGGCATAGAGCTGATCGATATGCTGTTTCGCCGTGGCGATAGCGCGATCGAAGGCGTCGTCGACCTCCTTGCTGCGCGCGGCGACCTTGGAGAAGCCGCCGGAGATCTGGTCGGCGCCGGCGAGGACGTCAGCCGAAAACTTCTTCCAGCTTTCGCCCTGCGCCGACCAGGCCGCCGCGGCCTTGGCCGCGCCCATGGCCGCGTCGCTGGTGTCCATGACCGGGGGCACAGATGGTTCGCCGGTGTGCATAGAGGCTGGAAAACGGTCGCGGAAGCTGCCCGCGCTCGGAGCGCCCGCGAATGGGACATCCCTCTCTCCGAGCACCTGAATGCTGGAGGAAAACACCCTGCCCGCCGCGCGCCAGAAATCGAGCGTGAACGGCGTCGCATTCCGGAAGTCCTCGAGCGCCTGTTCGGTTCCAGGCGTAATTTCAATTTTAATGCCGCCGCTCTCCGGCACGCCGGCATCGCGCAAGCGCTGCAACTGTTCATCGGCATGGGCTTGTGCCGCGGCCGCCGCCTTGGCAACGTCGATCGAGCTGATGAAATTCGACAACCGCATGATCAGATCGTCGGCATAGGGCAGCAGGCTCAACAATGCCGACTTGAGATAGAACTCCATCTGCACCGAACTCTTGCGCCATTCGCGGTCGAACTCGGCGGCCTTGTTGATGGTCTCATCGTCGATGATGGCGCCGGCCTTGCGCGCCTCATCGGTCAGGCTCGCCATGGCGCCGGCGCCCTGCTCGAGGAACGGAATCCACTCCTTGGTGAAGCCGAGCATCTCGGCAATCGCCGCCTGATCGCCCGGGTTGCGGGCGCGCTTGATCAGATCGGCGGCGATGCCGAGAAGCTGGTTTTGCGAGATCAACTGGCCATTCGCATTCCGGATAGAGATGCCATTCGCCTCGAACTCCTTGGAAAGCGAATTGGCGTTGCGCTGGGCGTCATTGAGCAGTTGCGCCGACTTCTGCAGGCCGGAGGTCACCTGTGCCTCGCTGAGACCCGCGATCTGCCCGCCGAACTGCACGCCCTGGAAGTCGGCGAGCGACAAGCCGACTTCCTTCGCCGTCCGCTGCATGTCGGCAAGCTGCTTGTTCGCCTTCACCACATGGTCGACCAGAGAATTCAGGCCGACGATCGCCGCGAGCGCGCCGGCGCCGACGGCCGCGAGCGAGGCCTCGAAATCGCCGATCGCGCCGATGCCGCGGCTGGCGGCGCGAGCCGCCCCGTCCATGGCACGTTCATAGGCGGCAGCGCCTGATGTATCGGCGTTGATGACGAACTCGGTAACGACCTGATCACTCATCCTGTTGCTCTCCGGAGCCGTCGCCCTTGTCTGCCGTCAATGAACGCAAGAACAGATCGTCCAGCTCTTCGAGAGCCTCGACTTCCCATGGCGCCAGGCGCAACCCCGCGTGCCGCACGAAGGCATCGAAGTCGGGCCACTCGATCGGCGACATCGCAAAGCCGTTCGAGCCCTTGCGCCGGCGGAGCCGATGGTAGGTGCGCCACAGGTAATCCAGCGATCTCGGTAACGGCGGGCATCGAAGCTGCTCCTCGTACCCTGCCCGCTTCGCCTCGTTGCGGGTCCGCTTGAGCAGCCCCTGCAGCGTCTCGCGGTAGCTGACGCCGTCCTTGTCGACGGCGTTGAGCTGGAACGTCTTGTCCGCGAATGCCCTCAGATCTTCTCTGAGGGCGGCATAAAAGCCGCTTCACTGTTGAGATAGTCCGTCACCTGGACGAAGTAGCTGCCCAGCTCCGGCCTCAGGAACAGATCGGTCGCCGCTTCCACGGAGAACGCGATCGGCGCATCCTGCACGAACTTGAACACCGGGTTCGGCGACCAGCCGACGATCCGGCTGCAGACGCGGCGAACATTGCGCCGGCGGCGATCGGCGACGTCGTCGCCGTCGCCCTTCCACTTGCGGCCATTGACCTGCGCCATCTCGATGGCGCGCTCCTTGTCGAGCTGTTCGCGCTGGAACTCGTCGCTTGCAGCGATGGTCTTGTCGTGGGCCGGACCGGCCAGCTCGATTTTCCAACCGGTCTTTTGCGTGGTGCCGGGAACACGGATTTCCAGCACGAAGCTATCGAGCGGCCGCGTGGCCGAGAGATCAACAGAGTCAGTCATCGGGGATTCCTTTGTCGGAAGGTGGCCCGCGGCGTCCGACAACGCCGCGGGCCGATTGCGCGCAATCATCCTGTCGGGGAACAGCGGGAATTAGCTGGCGTTGGAGACCTGGATTTTCAGCATCGTCGGATCGTAGGCGCCGCCGCGGGTATCCTTGCCCACCAAGTCGGCCGGTACGCGGATGGTTTGCGTGCGAGCGCCGCCGTCCTTGTTGAGCGCCGACTTGTCGACGCCGGCGAGCGTGAAGTTAGGCACGCTGAAGGCAATGAAATCCTTGGGCTCGGACTCGTTGTCGACCGCCAGCACGTGCAGCGACAACACGTCCTCGTTGGCGAAGCTCTGAACGTAGGACAGATCCTTGCGCAGCATCGTCAGGTTCATCTCTACGGCCATGTTGCCGCGGAAGACGTCCGGCGAATATTTCTGCGCGCCGGACCCGAAGGTGTCGGGCGCGGTCGGTCCGACATTCCAACTCAGGTCGAACGACGTCAGCTCAACCAAGTCGGTCGAGCCTAGGCGCAACGTGGCGTCGACAACGGCCATGGGCGTCGCCGCGTTCTCGGTCGGCGACGCGAAGAACGGCGCGGCTGCGCCGGTCTTGGTTTCGAACCGGCCCGTGCCGGTCCAGCCCGCCTCGAACGTAATGATGCCGTTCGGCGTCATCGCAATCCTGCCGCTGCCAAACACGACGTCGGTGAACAGCTCCGAGCCGTCGATGTCGATTTCGTGCTCTTCCCAAGTGACGTAGCGATCGACCAGCGAGCCCGCCGGCGGATTGATCAGCACACGGCCAGGACGCGTGAGGGTGAAAGCCGTATCGGGCGTGGCGTTTGCTACCAAGGTCTCGGCGACCGTCAGCGTCGTGGGCGTGACGTCGACGATGCGGAGGTTCTTGCCGTTATTCCCAGCCGTCGCATGGTTGGTGAGCCGCCAGACATCATGCACCTTGAAACCCGCCGTGATCCACGAACCGGCACCCGCAACAATCGTATTTGCCGTGGTGGTAATCGACGTCAGGCCGGCGGTCGCCTCGGTGATCGCCAGATCCGCAGCACTGTAGGTGCCGCGCATGATCGCCTCGAGGACATCGTCGTAGGCGCCGAGCGCGAGCTCTCCGCCAGCCGTACCGGAGGTTTTCTGACTGCCATGGCGGCCGCGCGAACGCTGGCCATCGCGCCGCGTCTCGTTGCTCGCGGTGACGGCCTTTGTCATCGTCCCGGGATTGCCGGCGCCGGTGGTGCGGAAGATTTTCGCGCCGGCACCGGTCGCCTGTGCGCCAAGGGCCGTCTGGAATTTATACGCGTAATAGCCGTTCGATTGACTCTGGTAGGTCACCATGCGTCCGCTCCTGATGCAGATGGTTGGAAGGGGGCTTCGACTTAAGCGCTGCCGCGCAACTCAGGCGGCGAGGCGTGACGTGATGAGCAGCGCCGGCTGCTCCTTGAGCGAGGACGCGCGCGTGTCGGCGTCCTTGCCCTCGATACGGCGGAAGGTCGCCGCGGCCGAGCGGCTCGTGAAGCGGACCGGCATATAGGTGAACTTGACGTCGATGACGTTGCCGTAGCGCGAGCGGATGATGGTTTCGGCCTGCTGGTAGACCCGGTCCGTGCCGGACACCCGCATGCGCAGGATCCCCACCTCGATCAGCCGCGCATACGGCACTGGATTGGAGATCCCGAGCTGGTCGCCCGGCTTCCAGGCTGAGGCGTTCTCGACAACCGAGCCGTTGAGAAATAGCAAATGGCTGGCGCGATAGAGCCCGATGTGTGGATCATCGCCCGAGCCGACTGGAGACAGGTCGCGCAGCGTCTGCAGGGCGAACTCCGCGAGCGCCTGCATGCTGAAGAACCAATAGGAGACCGTAACCACGACGCGGGCACATCAGAGCAGGATATCGTCGTCGGACGCGCCTTCGACGCCATCGACCGCGCGTTTCGCAAGCACGTTCCGCGCCGCCTGATCGGAAAAGTCCCGCTGCCCCAGCAGACCGCTCAGCGACGTCAGGGATTCATGCTGCAGGCGGGCCTCCTCCGCCTCAATCGCCCGGATCAGGTTGAGCCTAGCGCGATCCTTGGCAGCCGCCGCGGCAAAGCGAGTCTCATACGTCAGATCCCACGCATATCCTCGCGGCACACGGTCGCGGTAATACGAGCCGTTGACCCGTGTTACGGTGATCCTGTCGAGCTGCTTCACTTCGATGCCCGGCACGTATTTCGTCTTGACCGGCATGCCTTACCCCCGATGGTAATAGTCGAACGGGATCGTTGCGGTCACCCGGAACCAGGCGCCGTCATCATCGCCAGGAGCGCCGCCATCGACCTGTGGCGCCCAGGTTCGGACGTAACAGCCAGGCGAGACGTCGTCGTAAAACTTCTTCGCCCGGAAGATCTCTCCGGCAGCGATGGCAAGCAAGAAAGCGTCTTCCGTTCCGCCACCCACCGGGATGTAGACATGAATGCGGAGGTGGCCATAGTAGATGTACTGTTGGCTGCCCGGCTTGCCGAAGCCGCGATGGATAACGCCAGAACCCTCGGGCGCAATCAGCACCCACGACGCGAGCAGCCCGTCGGTGCCCTTCGGCGGCCAGGGCGCGCTCGGCTCCTTATTGACCTCGGCGACGCGCGTGCGCGGGTTGCCACCGAGCACCCACTCGGCGGTGAACTTATCCTTGATGGCCTGCAAGGCCCCGGCGAAATCAGCGGGCATCAGGCGACCTTACAGATCCACATAGAGGGGTCGGCGACGTCGAGCACGGGCTTTCCGACGATGACGTAGGACGCGCCACTGTCGTCCTCGACAAAGCGGCCATCGCGGACCGGCTCGGGGATCTCACTGACCCGAACCGCAATGCGCTTGCCGGCTACGTTCGGCTTGGCCGCCAGCTCCACGCGCTCCTGCGAGGCCTCGTTGACGATGATGGTGCACGGCACGGCAGCGCCCGCGCCAGGCGCGAAGTAGTTCGCCTCGCGGCCGAACGTTTCCGCGAAGATGTCGGACATGCCGTCGAAAACGGACATTGGTGTTTGATTCCCCTGAGAGTGGGACGAACTAAATCGGACGCCCCGCGGCATCCGTGCTAAAGCCGCGGATGATCAAGATCATCATCATCGCGCTCCTCACCCCATTCCAGGCCTTCGCGCAAAGCGCTCCCTCGCCCGAAGAGCCTCGATCAGACCGCGAGCAGGTCAGAGCCGATCGAAATCGAGCGGCCGCGGAGGAAAAGAGCGCGCCGACAACGCGTCCCTGGGACAGAGATGCCGATGGCAAGAGACCATGGGAGAGGAATGCCCCTTCGAAGTAACTGCCCTGAAGCGGGTGAGGAACGCCCCTGAGAGAGTGGAAAAACCGACGTCCGCTTATGACCCAGGCCGTGTGAAAATGGTGCAACTTGGAGCGCACTGGCGCATTTCGTGGCCGCCGAGCTTCTAATTCGGTGGAATCGACCTCCTGTCATCTCAGTGGCAGCCTGGAGCTTCAGGTAGGCGCTGA
>NZ_JBVAPG010000097.1:0-31821 GCF_055413685.1 Bradyrhizobium sp. LeoA1Lang
AATCGTGCCACAATGGCCGGCGGTGGGCGTGCTCTTGGTCGATGCTTGCATCAGACTCTCCGATGGTTCGAGTGTGGAAACCCAAACCTACCGGAAAGGGCGCGCTCACCGCCCCATGGAATCTACAGCTTCAAGCGCAACCGCTTGCTCGTGCCACAACAGCTCCCTGTGGTTATGGGTCCGTGCTTTCGCAGGGGGCGGATCAACCCATTTGTTCCCAAGGAATGGACACAGGAATTCACCTGCGCCTAGCCCTCGTTTGCTTGAGATTGCGTCATTTCGAGGAAAAGGCCGGCAGAGCCGGTAAATGGAGTTTGAAGGCGACAGTTCAACTGCGAGCAGTCCTGCTAGCCAGATTCCAACGATTTCTCGCTACAGCAGGAGAACAAACGGGCTAATCAATGAGTAGGGGCTGGGGGTCGACATGTTCGTCAATCGACGTAAGAGCGAGCGTCGTCTGTGCAGGAGTCTCGCCAAGATCCAGTTCGGCACCGGCACCCTGCCGCGGGACTGCATGATCACGGACATCTCCGATGGCGGCGTCAAGGTGATCGCCGAATATGCGGAAATTCCCTCTGAATTCACCATCATCCTTTCGAACGGCAGCCCGCGCCAATGCCGTCTCGCCTGGCGGATCGGCTGCGAGTTCGGCGCTCAGTTCGTCGATTAGGCGTGGCGCGCGCCGCGGCCAATGAGACTCTCCAGCGGCGAGGTGAGCGGCAGGGTTGATCGATATCTGCCGCGGACGGAACTCTCTTAACCCGGATTTAGGGTTAAGCTGCGAAGCATTCTGGGCAATCGCCGACCGTGGTCAGGGTACATGTCCCAGAAGTTGCTTCACCGATCCTCCGCCGCAAGGCTCCTCGTCGGCGCGGCAGCATCGGCGGCCCTGGTGCTGGCGCTTAGCGGCTGCCAGACATCCAGCCCTTCGGACATCACGGGATCGCTCGGCGACACGGCTGAGGCCAGCCGGCCAACCGCCGACCCGCGGCGCGACCTCGAGACCTACCAAGAGCGCTTCAAGGCCAATCCGAAGGATGCCGCAGCAGCGTTGCAATACGCCAAGGCGCTGCGCGCCACCGGGCAGCGCGCGCAGGCGGTCGCCATCCTCGAGCAGGCCTCGATGACCCAGCCGAACAACAAGGCGCTGCTCGCCGGCTATGGGCGGGCGCTCGCCGACAACGGTAATTTCCAGCAGGCCTTCGACGTGCTCGGCCGCGCCCACAGCCCGGATGATCCGGATTGGCGGATCCTGTCCGCGCAGGGGGCGGCGCTCGATCAGCTCGACCGCCACGACGAGGCGCGGCAATACTATGCGAGCGCGCTCAAGATCGCACCCGATGAGCCATCGGTGCTGTCCAATCTCGGGCTGTCCTACGTGCTGTCGAAGGAATTGCCGCAAGCCGAGGAGACGCTGCGCAAAGCCCGCAGCCGTGCGCCGAACGATCAGCGGATCAAGGCCAATTTGGCGCTCGCGGTCGGCCTGCAGGGCCGCACCGGCGAGGCGGAGAGCATCGTGAAGGCGGATGTGCCGCCGGAGGAAGCCGCCGCCAACGTCGCCGCATTGAAGCGTGTGCTGGCCCGCAAGGAAGCACCGCGGGGCGGTGGCGAGAAGATCCCGGTGGCAGCGGCCGCCGAGTCAGATTGACACGCGGGGGCTAGGCCGAGACGCCTTTCGATCGGGCACCGACCGCGCGCAGTTTCTTGATGATCGGCGACAACAGCGAATTGCGCTGTGTCCTTGTGTCGGCGCGCCCGGTCATCCGCTGCGCGATCTGCAGGAACGTCTTGGTGATGCGATGATTGCTGGCGATCTCCGCGATCATCTGGCCGTTATTGGCGGCGGTGCCGAACAGCTTCGAATCGAAGGGGATGGCGGCGATCGGCTGGCTGTCGATGGTCTTGGCGAAGGCGCGCACCTCGATCTCCGGCCGCTTGGTCATGCCGACCTGGTTGAGGCAGTACAGCGGGGGACGGTCGTTGGGCCGCGCCGCCTTCAGCGTGTTCATCATGTTCTTGGTGTTGCGCATGTTGGCCAGATCGGGCTCGGCGACGATCAGGATGTCGTCGGCGCCGATCAGGGCGCGGCGGGTCCAGGCGGTCCATTGGTGGGGCACGTCGAGCACGATGCAGGACGTCGTCATGCGCAGCGTGTCGAAGATGGCGTCGAAGGCGTCGGCGCCGAAATCATAGACCTTCTCCAGCGTCACCGGCGCCGCCAGCAGGCTGAGATGGTCGGTGCATTTCGCAAGCAGGCGCTCCATCAGCGCGCTGTCCGGGCGCTCCGCCTGGAACACCGCATTGGCGATGCCCTGGACCGGGTCCTGATTGTAATCGAGGCTGGCTGTGCCGAACGCGAGGTCGAGATCGATCACGACCGAATCAAGCCCGACATCGCGCGCGATCGCCCAGGCGATGTTATGCGCGACCGTGGACGCGCCGACGCCGCCCTTGGCGCCGCAGACCGCGATCATCCTGCCGACAGTGATTGCCTCGGACGCCGAGAACAGGCCGCAGATCGAGCGCACCACGTCGAGCACCTCGACCGGGCCGACCACATAGTCGTTGACGCCGCGGCGCACCAGTTCGCGATAGGGCGCCTTGTCGTCGGCCCTGCCGATCACGACAACGCGGGTGCCGGCATCACAGACGGTTGCGAGCTCGTCGAGGCCGGCGAGGAAGTCGCTGCCGCTCTCGGTCTCGAGCAAAATGACGTTCGGGGTCGGTGCCGTGTGATAGGCGTCGATCGCCGCAGCGATGCCGCCCATATGTACCGAGAGATGCGCCTTGGCGAGACGGCGATCCTCGCTCGCGGCCTTCACGGTTGTTGCGGTCGCCACCGTCGCGCAGAACGCCTGCACCGACACGCGCGGGGCAGGGGCGATATAGTCGTCGGCGTGCGGCGCGGCGTCGGTCTCGTTGTCAGGATGTTGGGCGCGGCTGATCATTTGCCTGTATCGCTGAGCTTGGCCTTGTCGGCTTCGGGATAGTTGGTGGTGGTCGAAACACCCTTTCGGTACTTCTCGAACGCTACGTCACGCCGCGGCGAATAGGCCGGCGTCTCGGCGCGGGGCTGCTCGAGGTCGGCGGGATTGTCGATCATCGCGGCCAGGTTGCGCTGGGTCGCGCAGCCCAAATTGTAGTACGGTTTGTTCTGGTTGTAGCCGTAGTCGTCGAGCGAGGGTCCGAGATCCTCCGGCCACAGCCCGCAGGGGCCCGCGACCGCGGTGATCTTCGGATAGCTCAAGCGGATCGTCGCCAGCGTGCGCGGATCGTCGGGATGGTAATTGCGCAGCGTGATGGAGCGCGCGGGCACGCCGCCGGCCGCGAGCAGCGATCGGATTTCCTGATAGGTCGCGCCGGCCGCCCGCGCATTCGGCGTGTCGACCGGCACCTCGGCGATGATCGCGCCGGTGCCTTCGCGGGTCCACGTTCGCGCCAGTCCCATCACATCGGCGCGCTGCGGAGCGGTCAGGCCGGCCCGGCCGTGCCCGACAAAGATGACCATCGAGCGATCGGCTTCGGTGACGGCAATCGGATGCCGCAGGCGGTAGTCGTTGGGAACGGTCGCGGTCGTGAGGTCGTCGCCGCCACTGCGGCAGGCAGCAAGCGCGACCGACAGGCCGACGAGGGCGCCCAGCCGGTACAATATGCGATGGTGATATGCTCTGCCCGTCATCGTCGCGCCCCCAAGCTCAGTCAATGATGAAGCCGAAATTGGCGGGATAGGCTCCGACCGGCTCGGCGCGCGCCGCCACACCGTAGATGCGGTTGATGCGGGCGAGCAGCGTCGATTGCGAATCGGCCGCCGGCGCGAACCCGTCATCGGGCCGCGACAATTCCTTCTGGGCGACCGCACGCACGACATAGGGCGTCACCAGCACCATCAGCTCGGTCTCGTTGTTGACGAAGTCCTGGCTCCTGAACAGCGCGCCAAGGATGGGCAATTGGTCGACGCCGGGCATGCCGTTGATGGCCTGCTTGGTCTTCTGCTGGATCAGGCCGGCCATCGCCATCGAGCCGCCGGAGGGGATTTCCAGCGTGGTCTCGGCGCGGCGGGTGGTGATCGAAGGAACGGTCAGCGACGTGCCGCCCTGGTTCAGCGTGATGGCATTGTCGGTGGAGAGCTCGGACACTTCCGTCATGACGCGCAGGCTGATGCGCCCCTCGGTCAGCACCACCGGGGTGAAGTTGAGGGAGATGCCGAACTTCTTGAACTGGATCTGGGTCGTGCAGACATGCGTGACCGGATCGCAGGAATAGCCGGCGGGGATCGGGAATTCGCCACCGGCGATGAAGGTCGCCGATTCCCCGGAGATTGCGGTCAGGTTGGGCTCGGCCAGCGTCCGCGCCACGCCCGCGCTTTCCATCGCGCGCAAGGTGGCGGTGACGGTCGGGAGGCCCTTGGCGACCGCGGCGACAGTGCCGCCATTGTCTGGCACCAGCGGGCGGCCAAAGGCCGTAAACGGGTTGGAGTTGTTGAAGTTCACGATCGCCGTGCCGTAGTTCATGTTGGCCGAAAGATCGACGCCCATCTGCTTGACGATGTCGCGCCGCACTTCGGAAACATTGACCTTCAGCATCACCTGGTCGCGGCCGCGCACCGTGATGGAGTTGACGACTTTGTCGGCGCCGCCGACCAGCCGCGCCGCGAGGTCACCGGCCTGCTGGGCCTCGATCGGAGACGACACCGAACCGGTCAGGATCACGCCGTCGCCGACGCCTTCGATCTGGATGCCCGGCAGCGTCTGCTTCAGCGCGGCGCGCACGCCGTTGAGGTCGCGCTTCACCGCGATGTCATAGGCGGCGACCTGCTGGCCGTCGGCATCGAAGAACACGACGTTGGTCTGCCCGACCGCCGCGCCGATGATGTAGGCACGCTGCGCGGAGCGAACGACCGCGTTGGCGATCTTGGGATCGGCGACCAGCACGTCCTTCACGTCGCGCGGCAGGTCGACGATCACGGATTTGCCGACGCCGAGCGCCAGGAATCGGGTCTTGGCCGGCGAACTGGCAACCGGTTGCGCGCCTTGGGTCTCGGAATCGGCAGCAATGACCGGCGAGAGCGCCAGTGCGGCCGCGGCCGAAAGCAAGAGGATGCGGACTTGCGAAGACCGCACCGCAAATCTGGTTCGACCGCATTTCATGGCAGGCGTCCTTCTCACTTCTGTGTCGTTGTCGAGCTCGGGACGCCGTAGCGAACCACGTTGATGCTCTGGCCCCGCTTCGGGGGCTGATCTTGGGAGGCGCTGTCGGCGACGTTGACGTCGGCGATGCTGCGCAGCGCGAGCGACAGGACGCCGGATTGGCGCGACCGCGCCAGCGTCTCGGTCTGCTCGGGCTTCAATTCAAGCGTGACGGTCTTGCCGAGCAGGGAATTGGCACCGTCCTTCTCCTTCGGCGCCTGATCGATGGCGAGCACGCGGATATTGCTCAGGATGATCTCCGAACGGACGAGATCCGCGCTGTGCTGGTCCGGGTTCTTCTCGCGCCTGCTGAGGATGACGTCGACGCGGTCGTTCGGCAGGATGAAGCCGCCTGCAGCGGTCTCTGCCGAGATTTCCGTCGAGACCGCGCGGCTGCCTGGGGGCAGGATCGCCGCCATGAAGCCCGATCCGTCCGCCTTGACGAGCTTCTGCTCCCGGATCGGCTCGCCGGCGATGAGCGGCGCGCGCGCGATCGAGCCGATCACGTCCTTGATGGCATCTGGCCTGTCGTTACGGCGGATGAAATTGTTGCTCGCGGTCGCGGCCGGCCAAGCCTGCCATTGCAGGTTCTCCTGCTTGACCGATTGGCCGAGGCCGATATCGGACTGCGCGACCAGAACTTCGACGGTCGGCAGTTGCTGCGCGACCGGCTCGGCCGGACCAGGCTTGGTCTCGGGCTGGCGGACCAAATAGGCCGCGACGCCGCCCGCACCAAGCGCGATGGTCAGGACGACGATACGTGCGATATTCATACGCTTGACTGCTTACGCTTACCCCAGACTGCCAACGCCGCACGGCGATGGCAGCCCAACCCGGGAGCATGACTAAGGCAGCAAAGGTGTAAGGGAACTTGATGAGCGCGATGATTTGCCTGACGAGGATTTGGAGTTCTTCGTCATGGTGAACACGCGGTTATTTGGTCGCGCCGAAAGCCCGCAAAATCCCGGTACTTGTGCGCTTACATCGCCGCCTTGAGCGCGGCAAAGCCGCGATCGAGATCGGCCTTGAGGTCGTCGATGTTTTCGAGCCCGATATGGAGCCGCAGCGTCGGACCGCCCGGCGCCCATTTGGTGGCCGTGCGGTAATCGCTGCAATCGAACGGGATGACCAGGCTTTCGAACCCGCCCCAGGAATAGCCCATGCCGAACAGCTTGACGGTGTCCAGCAGGGCGTCGACCGCTTTCTGCGGGGCCGGCCTCAATACGATGCTGAACAGGCCGGAGGCGCCGGTGAAATCGCGCTTCCAGACCGCGTGGCCGGCATCGCTCTCGATCGCGGGGTGCAGCACCCGCGCCACTTCGGGACGCGCTTGCAGCCAGCGCGCCATCTCCAGTCCGGAACGGTAATGCTGCGCCAGCCGGACCGACAGCGTGCGGACGCCGCGCAGCGCCAGATAGACGTCATCGGGCCCGGCGCAGACGCCGAGCAGGCGGATGCCCTCGGCGAGCAGCGGCCACGCCTTGGCATTGGCCGAAATGGTGCCGAACATGATGTCGGAATGGCCACCGATATATTTGGTCGCCGCCTGGATGCTGATGTCGACGCCTTGCTCCAGCGAGCGGTGATAGAGCGGGGTCGCCCAGGTGTTGTCGTCGATCACGAGCGCGGTGCGCGCATGCGCGACGGCAGCGATCGCGGGAATGTCAGGCATCTCGAAGGATTGCGAGCCCGGCGCTTCGACCAGCACCGCGCGCGTGTTCGGCTTGAACAGCGCTTCGATGCCAGCGCCCACGAGCGGATCGAAATAGGTGGTCTCCACCCCATAGCGCGCCAGCAGGCCGTTGCAGAAATTGCGCGAGGGGCGGTAGACGTTGTCGCAGACCAGGAGATGGTCCCCGGCCTTGAGCACCGACAATAGCGCCGTGCTGATCGCCGCGAGGCCCGATGGCGTCAGCCCGACGCCGGCGCATTGCGGCCCCTCCAGCGCCATCAGCACGTCCTGCAGCGCCCGCGTCGTCGGCGTGCCGTGCCGGCCATACTGATATTCGCCGCGATGGGCATGGAGGTCGTCCGCGGTCGGATAGAGCACGGTGGAACCGTGGACGACCGGCGGATTGACGAAGCCCTTCTGGGCCTCGGTGTCCCGGCCCGCGGTCACCAGGCGGGTTTCGGGCTGTTGTGGGGGGACCGGTCCGTCGTTGGAAAAGCTCATGCGCTCGCCGTTAAAGACTTTTTGCCGCAGCAGCCGTGACGCGTCGGAAGAAGCGGGCCCGGGCCGGGTTTTTAATAACAGGACAGGGAAGAGCTACGTCAACCCCTTGACCCGGCTCGTCAGTCACTATGTGATGCGCCCAACTTCAAGTCGCCGCACGTTGAGGGGCCTGCCGCGACCTTCGATCCAACGCTTGGCTGATTGGCACGCAAGATGCAGGCCAGTTCGGCGATTCGCTGGGGATCATCGGTCGGTCCGTTAACGTTTGAGGCGACCGCACGCAAACCTTCCCGGACGACCCCTTGAAAGGCCCTGCCATGAAACGCGTATCGCTGGTTCTCACACTTGCCCTTGCCGCCGGCCTCTCGGCGCAGAGCGCTTCGGCGCAAACCCTTAAGACGGTCAAGGACCGGGGCATGCTGTCCTGCGGGGTCAGCCAGGGCCTGCCCGGATTCTCGTCCCCCGACGACAAGGGGAACTGGACCGGACTTGATGTGGACGTCTGCCGCGCAATCGCGGCGGCGATCTTCAACGATGGCACCAAGGTCAAGTTCGTGCCGCTGTCGGCGAAAGACCGCTTTACCGCGCTGCAGTCCGGCGAGATCGACGTGCTGTCGCGCAACACCACCTGGACGCTGTCGCGCGATACCTCGCTCGGCGCCAACTTCACCGGCGTGACCTATTATGACGGGCAGGGCTTCCTAGTGAAGAAGTCGCTGAAGGTCAATTCAGCGCTGGAGTTGAACAGCGCCTCGGTTTGCGTGCAGACCGGAACCACGACCGAGCAGAACCTCGCCGACTACTTCAAGGGCAACAACATGAAGTATGAGGTGATCGCGTTTGCCTCTGCCGACGAGACGGTGAAGGCCTATGAATCCGGCCGCTGCGACGTCTTCACTTCCGACGTCTCCCAGCTTTATGCCGAGCGGCTGAAGCTCGCCAATCCCGCCGACCACGTCGTGCTCCCCGAAGTGATCTCGAAGGAGCCCCTCGGGCCGATGGTCCGGCATGGCGACGACCAATGGTTCGACATCGTGAAATGGACGCTCTTTGCGATGGTCGATGCCGAGGAACTCGCCGTCACCCAGAAGAATGTCGACGAGATGGCCAAATCTGACAAGCCGGAGCTGAAGCGCGCCTTCGGCACCGACGGCAATCTCGGCGAACAGCTCGGCCTGACCAAGGACTGGTTCGCGCGGATCGTGAAGTCGGTCGGTAATTACGGCGAGGCGTTTGATCGCAACGTCGGCGCGGGCTCGAAACTCGGCATCGCCCGCGGTCTCAATAACCTCTGGAATAAGGGCGGTATCCAGTACGCGCCGCCGATCCGCTGATCCGACAGGCGTGCGGCGATGGCCATCGAGCCCCGGAAACCACCGTCGCAGTTTTTGCTCAAGCTGCAACGTGCGCTCGGCGGCCGCGCAGGATGGGGAGGCTTCGTCCTCCAGCTCCTGTTCGTCGCCGTGCTCGCCTGGATTGCCTATGAGATCGTGGCCAATGCCCGCGCCAACCTTCAGGCGCAGCGGATCACCGCAGGCTTTGGCTTCCTGCAGAACACCGCTGGCTTTGACGTCAGCCAGAACCTGATCCCGTACACGGGCTCGGACACTTATACGCGCGTCTTCTTCGTGGGACTGGTGAATACGCTGCTGGTCTCGGTGATCGGCATCTTCTTCGCCACCGTGATCGGCTTCATGGTGGCGCTCGGGCGGCTGTCGCCGAACTGGCTATTGTCGCGGATTTCCGGCGCCTATGTCGAACTGGTGCGCAACCTGCCGATCTTGTTCCAGATCCTGTTTTGGTATCTCGCGGTGCTCGCGGCTCTGCCCAGTCCGCGGCAGAGCGTCTCCGTGTTCGGCATGTTCTTCCTCAACAACCGCGGCCTGGTGATTCCAAGGCCGATCGGCAATCCCGGCTTCGAGCCGTTTGTCGTGGCGGTCTTGGTTGCGATCGTGGCGGCGCTGGTGCTCTGGCGCTACGCGCGGCGGCAGCTCTACCAGTATGGCAGAATGATCACGATCTGGCCCTACCTGCTCGGCCTCCTGATCGGGCTGCCCCTGGTGACGTCGCTGATCTTCGGCGCGCCGGTTACCTTCGAGATGCCGGTGCTGAGAGGCTTCAATTTCGCCGGCGGCTCGCGCCTGATTCCGGAGTTCGTGGCGCTGACGCTTGCGCTGTCGACCTACACAGCCGCTTTCATCGCCGAGATCGTGCGCGCCGGCATCCTGTCCGTGCACAAGGGACAGATGGAGGCCGGCTCCTCGCTCGGGCTGCACCGCGGTGAGGTGCTGCGGCTGATCGTGATCCCGCAGGCGATGCGCGTGATCCTACCGCCGCTCACCAACCAGTATCTCAACCTCACCAAGAACTCTTCGCTCGCGGTCGCGATCGGCTATCCCGACCTGGTGTCGGTGTTCGCCGGAACGACGCTGAGCCAGACCGGCCAGGCGATCGAGATCATCGGCATCACCATGGGCGTCTATCTCCTGATCTCGCTGGTGACGAGCGCGATCATGAGCTTCTATGGCTGGCGGATCAGTCGGAGCATGGGCTGATGAGCGATATCGCCGTTTCCAATTTCGTCCGCGAGGAACTCGTTCCGCAGCGGCCCGCGCCGGTGAAGACCACGGGTCTCGTGGGCTTCCTGCGCACGCGGCTGTTCAATTCGCCGACCAACATCCTGATCACGATCGTCAGCGTGCTCCTGCTGTGGTTCGTGCTCGTCCCCACGGTCAAATTCCTGTTTGTGGATGCGGTCTGGACCGGCACGGACCGCGCCGCGTGCCTGGCCGAGACCGCCGGGCATCCGGTCGGCGCCTGCTGGCCGTTCATCCAGGCCAAGCTCAGCCAGTTCATCTATGGATTCTATCCGGAGCCGGAGCGCTGGCGGGTCAACCTGACCTTCTTCCTGGCGGCTGTGCTGCTGTTGCCGCTGTTGATTCCTCGGCTCCCGGCCAAGGGCATCAATGCCAGCCTGTTCTTCCTGGCTTTTCCGGTGGTCGCATTCTTCTTGCTGCGCGGCGGCGGGCTCGATGGTTTTGCCGTGAGCTGGATCACGTCGCTATTGTCGGGATTCAACGACAGCATCGGCGACGGCGGGCGCAAGCTCGCCGCGGCCGGCGAAGCCGCCGCCGTGATCGGGCCGGCGCTCTGGGGGCTCGGAAAGCTGATCGTCCTGATCAGCACGGCGATCTCCTGGGTGCTGTTGCCCCTGCAATGGCTGCTCGACCAGATCCAGAGCGCAGGCCAGCCGGTCTGGATCGATTTCGCGATCACCGCCGTGATCGTCTCGCTGCTCCTGTTCTTCCTCGGTGGCGGTTTCCGCACCGGCTGGCGGCCGCTGGTCGTCAGTCTCGCGACCTTTGCCGGGATTGGTCTGGTGATATCAGTCATGAAGCTCGACCGCGGCGGCTTCCCCGTGGTCGACACCAGGCTATGGGGCGGCTTGCTGGTGACGCTGGTCGTTTCGGTGACGGGCATCGTCACTTCGATGCCGGTCGGCATTGCGCTGGCGCTCGGCCGACGCTCGACCATCCCCTTGATCCGTATCTTCTCGATCGCCTTCATCGAGTTCTGGCGCGGCGTACCGCTGATCACGGTGCTGTTCTTTGCGACCTACATGCTGCCGCTGTTCGTGCCGACCGGCTTCACCATCGACGGTCTGGTGCGCGCGCTGATCGGCATTGCGCTGTTCGCCGGCGCCTATCAGGCCGAGGTCATCAGGGGTGGGCTGCAGGCGATCCCGCGCGGGCAGGGGGAGGCGGCAAGCGCGCTCGGCCTGTCCTGGTGGAAGACGACGGCGCTGATCGTCCTGCCGCAGGCGCTGCGCCACGTCATTCCCGGCCTCGTCAACAGCTTCATCGCGCTATTCAAGGACACCTCGCTGGTGTCGATCGTCGCGCTGTTCGACCTGCTCGGCCAGTTGCGCGCTTCCTTCAGCGATCCCACTTGGGCGACGCCGACCACGGCTTTCACCGGCTTTGCCTTCACCGGGCTGATCTATTTCGTCTTCTGTTTCGGCATGTCGCGCTATTCTCTGTTCGTCGAGAACAGGTTGAACGCGCACCGACGCAACTGAGTGCATTCGCCATGAGTTCGAATCCGATCGTCAGCATCAAGGGCCTCAACAAGTGGTACGGCGAGTTCCACGTGCTGCGCGACATCAATCTCGAAGTCGGCCGGGGCGAGCGCATCGTGATCTGCGGCCCTTCGGGCTCCGGCAAGTCGACGCTGATCCGCTGCATCAACGCGCTGGAGGAGTTTCAGGAAGGCGAGATCATCGTCGATAACATTGAACTCGGTCCGAACTTGCGGCGCGTCGACGAGGTCCGGCGCGAGGTTGGCATGGTGTTCCAGAGCTTCAACCTGTTTCCGCATCTGACCGTGCTCGACAACTGTACGCTGGCGCCGATCTGGGTGCGCAACATCCCGAAGAGGGACGCAGAGGCCTCAGCGATGAAGTTCCTGGAGCGGGTAAAAATCCCGCATCAGGCCAGCAAATATCCGGGCCAGATGTCCGGCGGCCAGCAGCAGCGCGTCGCGATCGCGCGTGCGCTCACGATGAACCCGAAGGTGATGCTGTTCGACGAGCCGACCTCGGCGCTCGACCCGGAAATGGTGAAGGAAGTCCTGGACACCATGGTCGACCTCGCCAAAGAGGGCATGACCATGCTGGTCGTCACCCACGAGATGGGATTTGCCCGCGAGGTCGCCGACCGCGTCATCTTCATGGACGCCGGCCAGATCATCGAGTCGAACACGCCGAAGGAATTCTTCGCCCATCCGCAGCACGCGCGGACGAAGCTGTTCCTCAGTCAGATTTTGAGATGAGCGAAATAGCGAATGGCGAGTAGCGAATAGGGCAATCCATTCGCTATTCGCTACTCGCGTCCTAAACAAACGGCACGTCGATCTTGGTGCGCTTCTCGAGCCATGCCGGCACCGGCAGGTTCTTCGAGCGCATGAAATCCGGATTGAACAGCTTGGACTGATAGCGGTTGCCGGAGTCGGCGAGGATCGTCACGATCGTCTTCCCGGGCCCGAGCTGCTTTGCCAGCCGGATCGCGCCGGCAACGTTGACGCCGGTCGAGCCGCCGAGGCAGAGACCCTCGTGCTCCAGCAGTTCGTAGATCACGGTGACCGCTTCCTCGTCCGAAATCAGGAAGGCGTCGTCGACCTTGGCGGTCTCGATGATGGACGTGACGCGGCCAAGACCGATGCCCTCGGTGATCGAGTCGCCCGGGGTCGACTTGGCCTCGCCATGCTTGAACAGTTCGTACATCGCAAAGCCGTGCGGATCGGCGCAGGCGGTGACGATGCCGTTGTTCTTTTCCTTCAGGGCGCGGCTGGTCCCGGCGAGCGTGCCGCCGGTGCCGACCGAGCAGATGAAGCCGTCGACCTTGCCGCCGGTCTGCTGCCAGATCTCCGGGCCGGTCGAGTCGTAGTGCGCCTTGGCATTGTCGAGGTTGTTCCACTGGTCGGCGAACAACACGCCGTTCGGCTCGGTCTTGCGAAGTTCGTCAGCCAGCCGTTTGCCGACATGCTGATAGTTGTTCGGATTGGAGTAGGGCAGCTGCGGCACCTCGATCAATTCGGCACCGCACAGCCGCAGCATGTCCTTCTTTTCCTGGCTCTGAGTTTCCGGGATCAGGATCAGGGTCCGGTAGCCGCGGGCGCTGGCGACGACCGCGAGCCCGATGCCGGTATTGCCGGCGGTCGATTCCACCACCAGCCCGCCCGGCTTGAGCGCGCCACGTTTCTCCGCCTCCAGGATCATCCACTTGCCGGCGCGGTCCTTGACCGACTGGCCGGGATTCATGAACTCGGCCTTGCCCAGGATGGTGCATCCGGTCAGCTCGGAGGCACGCTTGAGCTTGATCAGCGGCGTATTGCCGATGGCTTCGACGACGTCGTTGTTGATTGTCATGTCGGGGGTATTCTTTGCCGGTTATTTCGCTCCCGGCTGACCCTAGTGCGGGGGCGGCAAAAGGGAAAGGCCCCCTTGCGCCGCGGTGCGAGCCGGCCCGAATCGACCCACCGGTCCGCGGCAATCTGCCTCGCGACTCTCGGTCCGCGAAATGGGGTGCCGGATGGTGTCGGAGCATTGGGGATTCGGGGCAACAGGCGCTCGGAAATCCCCATGAAATCTTCGTAAGATTCCGGCAGCTTCCGGTGCCCACGAAATTGAAGTAAGGCCTGTAAGATAAGGACAACTTGCTCTTCGGAGGTTCCCTGGTTGAACTTGGCCAGGGTCTCTCGTCGGGTTGGCAGGACTGTCCGCTTGCCATGCCCCCGGAGTAGTATGACGGGGCGGTTCCATTGGAAGCATCACTCCGTGAAGGTTCTACAGACTATCCCCCAACGCGTTGCGAACTCATCGCGACTTGATTCGGCGCGCGGAGGAGAACGGAGGTGACCCAGCGCATCCGGGGGGCTGCTGTCGGCGCACGGCCGCGCGCGCCTGTGCCAAGCCTGCGAACCGTGTTGCGCATGTTTGCGGGTTTTGTGATTGCCGCGGGCTCGGCCGGCTGCATCCTGACCAAGGATCTTCCCGATCCTGCGCTGGATATTCCCGGCGGCTACAAGGCGGCGCGGCAGACAAAGGCCTCAGACGCGCCGCCGACGCTCGACTGGTGGCGTGGCTTTCGCTCGACGGAGCTGACGACGCTGATGGAAGAAGCCCAGCGGGTCAATCTGGACATTGCGGCGGCGGTGGCGCGTTTCAAGCAAGCGGACGCGCAGGCTCGGATTGCCGGCGCGGCCTTGCTGCCGACGCTGTCCGGCAGTGGATCAGAGACGTATTCGCGTACCTCCGGCTCGAGCGCAAGCGGCTTGAGCATCGGCGGGCGCGAGGTGGTCAACTACAACGCCTCGCTTGCCGCGAGCTATCAGCTCGATTTCTGGGGCCAGAACCGCGACGCTGCGCAGGCCGCGGAAGAGACCGCGGTCGCCAGCCGCTTCGACCGCGAGGTGGTGGCGCTGACCACACTGACCGCCGTTGCCAATGCCTATTTCCAGGTGCTGACGTCGCAGGATCGGATTCGCACCGCCCAGCGCAACATCGCCAGCGCCGAGCGTGTTCTCAACGCGATCAGGGATCGCTTCAAGGCCGGCACCGGCACCGATCTCGACGTCGCGCAGCAGGAGAGCCTGGTGGCCAACCAGCGCGCGTTGGTGCCACCGCTCCGGCAGACCCTCGACCAGAACATCAATGCGCTGGCGACGCTGGTGTCGCGGCCGCCGGAGAGCGTGCGCATCACCGGCGGCTCGCTCAACAACATCGCCATTCCACGGGTAACCCCGGGCCTGCCGTCGGGGCTGTTGACGCAGCGTCCCGACATCAGGCGACAGGAGGCACAGCTCGCAGCCGCCACCGCCAATGTCGGCAGCGCCCGCGCGCAGTTCTTTCCGAGTATCCAGTTGACCGGGCAGGGCGGCTATCAGAGTTCGGCGCTGTCGGCGCTATTCCAGCCGCATGCGGCGTTCTTCAGCCTGGTCGGCAGCGCGACGCAGCCGATCTTCGACGGCGGGCGGATCCTCGGCAATTTCGAATTAACGCAGGCGCAGCAGGATGAACTGCTGCAAGCCTATCGCAAGGCGGTGGTGCAATCCTTTGCCGACGTCGACAGCGCGCTGGTGGCAATACGCGAGACCACGATCCGGCTGAGGCTGCAGCGTGACGTCGTGGCGTCGTCACAGCGGGCGTTTCAATTGGCCGAACAGCAGTTGCAGGCCGGAACTGCTGACATCGTAACTGTGCTACAGACCCAACAGACTCTATTCCAGGCCGAGGACGCGCTGTGGCAGGCGCAACTGGCCCGCCTGCAGGCGATCATCAGCCTGTATCAGGCGCTGGGCGGCGGCTGGGAGCCAAAGGTGGAGAGATCGGTCGATGCTCTTTAAGCCGGAAGCAAAGGACAACGCGAAGGCTGCGGAGGTGAACAAGCCGGGCTTGTTGTCGCGCCTGCTCAAGCGGATGGTGTCGCTGATCATTGCCGCCGTGATCCTCGGCGGCCTCGGCTATATCGGCTGGCTGGCCTGGCAGCAGAAGGGGGGCGGCCACAACGCCAACGCACGGCCTGACCTGCCGGTGCCGGTGCTGGCGGCCATGCCGCGCGTGCAGGACATGCCGGTCTATCTCGACGGCGTCGGCTCGGTGCGCGCGCTGAATACGGTCACGGTTCGCTCGCAGGTCGACGGCAAGCTGATCAAGGTGAACTTTGTCGAGGGGCAGGACGTCAAGAAGGAGGACGTGCTCGCCGAAATCGATCCCGCGATCTATCAGGCGCAGTACGATCAGGCCGTCGCCAAGAAGGCGCAGGATGAGGCGCTGCTCGCCAACCAGCGGCTCGACCTCGCGCGCTACCAGCAGCTCGCTCAAACCAACGCCGGTTCGAAGCAGCAGTATGACACCCAGAAGGCGGTGGTTGCGCAGCAGGAAGCGCTGGTGAAGGCAGATCAGGCCGCGATCGACAACGCGGCGGCGACGCTGAGTTACACCAAGGTCGTTGCGCCGATCTCGGGTCGCGCGGGCCTCCGCCAGGTCGACCAGGGCAACATCATCCATGGCTCCGACACCACCGGCCTCGTCGTTCTCACCCAGTTGCAGCCAATCGCGGTGTGGTTCAGCCTGCCGCAGCAGCAGATCGTGCGGGTGAATGCCGCGGCCGGCCAGGGCACGCTCGCGGTCGACGTGTTCGGCAATGACGGCGTGACCGTGATCGATACCGGCAAACTGACCGGCATCGACAATCAGGTCGACCCAACCACCGGCACGCTGAAACTGAAAGCGGAATTTCCCAACGGCAATTTCCAGCTCTGGCCCGGCCAATTCGTCAACGTGCGGCTGAAGGTTGAGACGCTGCCGAAAGCGATCGTGGTGCCGACCTCGGCTGTGCAGCGCGGGCCTGCCGGAACCTTCAGCTATGTGATCGGCGAGGACAATATCGTCACCGCCAAACCGGTCACGGTCATCCAGCAGAACGAGCATGACGCCGTGATCGGCAAGGGGATCGCGGCCTCTGACCGCGTCGTCACGACGGGATTTGCCAATCTCGCCGATGGATCGAAAGTCATCATCGGCAAGGACGACGCCGCGCCGACCGCCGATCTCGCGCCGCGCAAGCGCAGCCGCAGCCCGGATGCCAAGAACGGCCAAGCCAAGGATGGTCAGGCCAAAGATGGCCAGGCAAAGGACGGCGAACATCGTTCGCGGCGCGAGCGCACGCAGGGCGAGGGCGACCAGAAGGGCTCGAGCGGGGCGGCAACGGGGGGTGAAACGTCAGGCGGCGCAGCGAAGTCGCAGCCATGACCGGACGATCAACCTGAATGTCTGACTTCATGTCTGACTTCGCAAGGACGAGTACGCAAAGCCATGGGCGTCTCTGAACCGTTCATCCGCCGGCCGATCGCGACCTCGCTGCTCGGGATCGCGCTTCTGATCGGCGGCGCGCTCGGCTATTTCGCGCTGCCGGTCTCGGCGCTGCCGCAGGTCGACTTCCCGACGGTGCAGGTGTCGACGCAACTGCCGGGCGCCAGCCCCGATGTGATCGCGTCCCTGATCACGGCACCGCTCGAACGCCAGCTCGGACAGATCCCGTCGCTGTCGTCGATGAATTCGACCAGCTCGTTCGGCGTCAGCCAGATTTCGCTGCAGTTCGATCTCAACCGCGACATCGATGGCGCGACCCAGGACGTCCAGGCTGCGATCAATGCCGCCGCGGGGGTATTGCCGAAGAATCTTCCATACCCGCCGGTGTACGCGAAAGTGAATCCGGCGGATGCGCCGGTCATGACGCTGGCGCTGACATCGGAGACGATCTCGCTGCGCGCGATGAGCGACCTCGCCGACACGATCCTTGGCCAGCGGCTGAGCCAAATTTCGGGTGTCGGCCGCGTCGCCGTGCTCGGCGGGCTGAAACCGGCGGTGCGGGTGCAGGCCGATCTGGCGCGGCTTGCGGCCTATGGCATCTCGATGGAGGACCTGCGCAACGCCATTGCCGGCGCCAACGTCTCGGGCCCGAAAGGATCGCTCGACGGCGCGCAGCAAGCCTACACGATCGCCGCCAACGACCAGATCGCGGCAGCGGAGGCCTACAAGCCGATCATCATCGCCTATCGCAACGGCTCGCCGGTGACGATCGGCGACGTGGCCGTGATCGTCGACGGGCTCGAGAACGACCGCACCGGCGGCTGGTACCAGGGCACCCCGGCTGTTATCATCGACATCCAGCGCCAACCCGGCGCCAATGTCATCGAGGTCGTCCGCCAGATCCGCGACGAGATCCCGCGGTTGCAACGGCTGATTCCTGCCGGCGTCAACCTGACCATCGTCAGCGATCGCACCGTCACCATCCGCGCCTCCGTCCGCGACGTGCAGTTTACGCTGATCCTGAGCGTCGTGCTGGTGACGCTGGTGGTGCTGTTGTTCCTGCGCTCCCTGCGCGCCACGCTGATCGCGGGCGTCGCGCTGCCGCTGTCTTTGATCACGAGCTTCGGCATCATGTATTTTGCCGGCTTCAGCCTCGACAATCTGTCGCTGATGGCGCTGACGATCGGCACCGGCTTCGTGGTCGACGACGCCATCGTGATGATCGAGAACATCGTCCGCCACATGGAGGAGGGCGAGTCGGTGATGGAAGCGGCGCTCAAGGGCGCGAGCGAGATCGGCTTCACCGTGATCTCGCTGACGCTGTCGCTGATCGCGGTCTTCATCCCGCTGTTGTTCATGTCCGGGCTGGTCGGGCGCATGTTCCGCGAATTTGCGCTGACGCTGACGATTGCGGTGGTGACCTCGGCGGTAGTCTCGCTGACGTTGACGCCGATGATGTGCTCGCGCCTCTTGAAGCATGTCGGCGAGGAATTCGTGCTGCCGGGCCTTGGCGCCATCAGCGGCTTCATCGACCGTATGGTCGAGTTCTACCACCGCACGCTGCTGTGGGTGCTGCAGCGCCAGCGCGCGACCCTGCTGGTGACCTTCGCCACCATCGCGCTCACGCTGTTCATGTATGTGATCGCGCCAAAGGGCTTCCTGCCGCTGCAGGATACGTCATCGATAACAGCGGTGACCGAGGCCGGCCCGGACGTCTCTTTCGCTGAAATGCAGGCGCGGCAGACCAAGGCGGCGGACCTGATCAAGTCGGACCCGGACGTGACCGGCGTGGTTTCCGTGATCGGCGCCGGTTCGGTCAACCCGACCACCAATGTCGGCCGGCTCGTGATGACGCTCAGGCCGCTCGGCGAGCGGCGTGACGGCATTTCGACGGTGGTGGCGCGGCTGAAGCAGAAGACGGCGTCGATCCCGGGCATGACCATCTATTTCCAGCCGGTGCAGGACGTGCAGATTTCGACACAGTCGAGCCGGTCGCAGTACCAGTACACGCTGAACGGCACCGACGCGAAAGAGGTGTCGCTGTGGGCGGGCAAGCTGGTCGCCGAGATGCGGCGTGATCCGATGTTCCGCGACGTGTCGTCGGAGGCGCAGGAGGCTGGCCTGCGGGCGGCACTCGATATCAATCGCCAGCGCGCGGGCCAGCTCGGCGTCAGCCTGCAGGCCGTCAACGACACCCTGAACGACGCGTTCGCGCAGCGGCAGATTTCGACCATTTACGGACAGGCCAACCAGTACCGCGTCGTGCTGGAGGCGCTGCCGATGTATCAGCGCGATCCATCGATCCTCGACAAGCTGTATTTGCCCGGCGTGAACGGCGCGCAGGTGCCGCTGTCGGCAGTGGCGACGCTGACGCGCACCACGGCGCCGCTCGCGATCTCGCACCAGGCGCAATTCCCGGCGGTGTCGCTCAGCTTCAACCTCGCGCCCGGCGAGGCGCTCGGCGATGCCGTTGAAGCGGTGAAGGCGCTCGAGACCCGGATCGGCATGCCCAACAGCATCGTCGGAGTCTATACCGGCGACGCCGCGGAATTTTCCAGATCGCTCGCCGGCCAGCCCTGGCTGATCCTCGCCGCGATCATCACGATCTACATCGTGCTGGGCGTGCTCTATGAGAGCTACATCCACCCCATCACCATCCTGTCGACGCTGCCTTCGGCAGGCGTCGGCGCCATCCTGGCGCTGATGCTGTTCGGGCAGGACCTTTCGGTCATCGGCCTGATCGGAATCATTCTCCTGATGGGCATCGTCAAGAAGAACGCGATCATGATGATCGACTTCGCGCTGGAGGCGGAGCGGCACAAGGGCATGTCGCCCTATGACGCGATCGTGCAGGCCTGCCTGCTGCGCTTCCGGCCGATCATGATGACGACACTGGCGGCGCTGTTCGGCGCGCTGCCGCTTGCGATCGAAAGCGGCACCGGCGCCGAGCTGCGCTTTCCGCTCGGCATCTCCATCATCGGCGGCCTCCTGCTCAGCCAGTTGCTGACGCTCTACACGACGCCCGTGATCTACCTCGCGCTCGACCGGCTGAACCGCAGGATCGAGCACGCGCTGCCAGACCCGGGGCCGCAGGGCCCGCCGGTCGCGGGGGCGACCGAGGGGATGCAGTGATGGCATCGATCTCGATCTCGGAGCCCTTCATCCGTCGTCCGGTCGGCACCACGCTCATGGCGATCGGGCTCTTCCTGCTGGGGATCGTGGCGTACGAGTTCCTGCCGGTGGCGTCGGTTCCGAACGTCGATTTCCCGATGATCAGGGTGTTCGCATCGCGGCCGGGCGCCGACCCGTCGGTGATGGCTGCGACGGTGGCGGCGCCGCTGGAGCGCCGGCTTGGCGAGATCGCGGACGTGGAGCAGATCACGTCGGTGAGTTCGCTCGGCAGCACCAGCATCCAGGTGCAGTTCGCGATCGGGCGCAACATCGATCGTGCTGCGCGCGACGTGCAGGCGGCGATCAACGCCTCGATGGCGGATCTGCCGACCGACCTGCCGACATTGCCGATCTTCAGGAAAGCCAATCCGGCGGCGGCGCCGGTGTTCGTGCTGGCGCTGACGTCGAAGACGATGTCGACCAGCGCGATGTACGATGTGGCGGATACGGTGCTCGCGCAGCGCATCTCGCAAGTGCCTGGAGTGGGCGAGGTCACGGTCTCCGGCGCCGATCAACCGGCGGTGCGGATCTCGCTCAATCCGATGGCGCTGTCGAATGCGGGCATTGCCACGGAGGACGTCCGCCAGGCCATCGTCAATGCCAATCCGCTCGGGCCGGTCGGCATCTTCAATGGCGGCCGCCAGAGCGAGACGCTCTCGATCAATCCGCAGATGCGAACCGCCGCCGAGTTCCGCAACATCCTGATCAAGAGTGCGAACGGCAATTTCGTCCGCCTCTCTGATGTCGCGGAAATCGAAGACAGCGTGCGCAACGTCCGCTCGGTCGCCTGGTTCAACAAGCAGCCCGCGGTCCTGATCCAGATCACCAAGCAGGGCGACGCCAATGTCATCGACACCGTCGACCGGGTGAATGCGATGCTGCCGGAGCTGAAGCAGTGGATCCCCGCCGGTCTCGAGATTTCCACCCTCGTGGACCGCACCGGCACCATCCGCGCCAGCGTGCTCGACATGCAACTGACGCTGCTTGCCACCGCCGGGCTCGTCATGGTCGTGGTGTTCGTGTTCTTGCGCCGCTTGACGCCGACGATTGCGGCGGGCGTCTCGGTGCCGCTGGCGCTCGCGGGTACGTGCGCCGGCATGTGGCTCGCCAGTTTCTCGATCGACAATCTGTCGCTGATGGCGCTGGCGATCTCCGTCGGCTTCGTGGTCGACGACGCGATCGTGATGATCGAGAACATGTACCGCAATCTCGAGCAGGGCATGGCGCCTCATCCGGCGGCACTGGAGGGGGCCAAGCAGATCGGCTTCACCGTGGTTTCGATTTCGCTGTCGCTGATCGCCGCCTTCACGCCGCTGATCTTCATGGACGGCATCGTCGGCCGGCTGTTGCGTGAATTCTCGCTGACGCTGACCTTCGCCATCCTGGTCTCGACCCTGGTGTCGCTGACGATCACCCCGATGATCTGTGCGCATTACATCAAGGAAGCGACCTCCGACCGCGCCACCTGGTTCGATCGTCTGATCGAGGGAACCCTGTCGCGCATCGTGCGCTTCTATACGTGGACGCTGCGCGGCGTGCTCGATTTTCCGTTCATGACCTTGCTCGTGTTCTTCGCCACGATCGCGCTGACCGTGACGCTCTACATCAAGACGCCAAAGGGCTATTTCCCGACCGACGACAGCGGCTTCGTCATCGGCGCGACGCGGGCATCGCCTGACACCTCGTTCCAGGCCATGCTCAAATTGCAGCAACAGGTGGCCGACATCGTGATGGCCGATCCTGCGGTCGCCGGAATCGGCTCTTCGCTCGGGAGCGGCGGGATGGGCGGTGGCGCCAACCGAGGCACCATGTTCATTAGCCTGAAGTCGCCGGAGGAGCGGGGAGGAGTTTCTACGCAGCTTGTGATCGATCGCCTGCGCCGCAACCTGTTCACGGTGCCGGGCATCCGCCTGTTCATGTTCGCGGCTCAGGACGTCCGCGCCGGCGGACGACAGAGCGATTCCGACTACCAGTACACGCTCTCGAGCGCCGATCTCGACTTGTTGCAGAAGTGGGCGCCGATCGTCGCCAAGCGCATGGAGACCGTTGAAGGTATCACCGACGTCTCCAGCGATCGCGACCCCGGCGGATTGCAGCTCAATTTGGTGATCGACCGCAAGACCGCCTCAAGCCTCGGCGTCCGCGTGCAGGATATCGACAACGCGCTCAACAACGCGTTCTCGCAGCGGCAGATCTCGATCGTCTATACCCAGCGCAACCAATACATGGTGGTGCTGGAGATCGATCCGAAATTCCAGACCGATCCGGCCAATCTCGAGCGCATCTACGTGGCCGGCGCCAACGGCGTTCAGGTGCCGTTGTCGGCCTTCGTCCATTACCAGCGCGGGCTGGCGCCGCTGGCCGTCTACCACACGCAGTCGTTCCCCTCGACCACGGTTTCATTCAATCTGCTGCCGAACGTGCCGCTGGACGAGGCGACGTCGAATATCCAGCGCGCTGTCGATGAATTGCACATGCCTGAAGGCATTCGTGGCAGCTTTGACGGCAACGCCGGCGACTTCAACAAGACCAGCGGGAGGCAGCCGCTCCTGATCCTGGGGGCGCTGGTTGCGATGTATATCGTGCTCGGGGTGCTCTATGAGAGCCTGGCGCATCCGCTGACAATCATCTCGACCTTGCCGTCCGCAGGGCTGGGCGCGCTGCTGGCGCTGCAACTGACCGGCACGCCGCTGACCGTGATCGCCTTTGTCGGCATCATCCTCTTGATCGGCATCGTCAAGAAGAACGGCATCATGATGGTCGATTTCGCGCTGGACGCCGAGCGGCAGCGCGGCCTGTCTTCGGCGGACGCGATCTTCGAGGCCTGCAGCGCAAGGTTCCGGCCGATCCTGATGACGACCATGGCGGCGCTGTTTGCCGGCATTCCGCTGGTGCTCGCCACCGGTCCCGGGACCGAGCTGCGCCGGCCGCTCGGCATCACCATTATCGGCGGACTGTTCGTTTCGCAGATCCTGACGCTCTACACCACGCCGGTGATTTACCTGTTGATCGACCGGTTGCGGCGGCGCGCCGAACCTGCCGCGCTGGCAGCGCCCGCGGAATAGTTGAATTGGCGGCCGCGTAGCGTATAGCGGGCGGATGACGGAATCAGATCAGACAATCCTTGCCGAGCCGGTCGCGGACTGTCCACATTGCGGCAAGCCGATGCCGCTGTGCATCTGCGACAGTGTTACGCCAATCGGGAACCGGATTGGGGTCCTGATCCTGCAGCATCCGCAGGAGCAGGATAGGGCGCTCGGTACCGCACGGCTGACCGCGCGCCATTTCGAGGATGCGGTGGTACGGATCGGGCTGTCCTGGCCGAGCCTGTCCAAGGCGCTGGGGCAACCGGTGGCTGACCCGTCGCGCTGGGCGGTGCTCTATCTCGGCTCCGCCAAGGTCGCCGATCTCGACACCGAAGCCGAGGTCGTCGCCATCGACCGCAAGGGCGCACTCGAGCCGAACCAGCGCGGCATCCTCGGTCGCATCGAAGGCATCGTGCTGCTCGATGGCACCTGGAGCCAGGCCAAGGCGCTGTGGTGGCGCAATCCCTGGATGTTGAAATGCCAGCGGGTGATTCTGGGCCCCCGCCAGCCGTCACGTTACGGCCAGCTTCGCCGCGAACCGCGCCGCGATGGACTTTCCACGATCGAGGCGGCCGGCCTGCTGCTCGCCGCGCTCGAAAAGCGGCCCGACATTGCCGAAACCCTGAACGCCAGCTTTGAGCGGATGCTGGCAAGATATCGCCAGGTGCAGCGGACGATGCCGGAACTCGCCCCAAAACCGAAGAAGCGCGATTTTCGTCGCCGGAAGCGATGAAAGCGACGCCTCATCTATCAGGCGTAAGCTATTGATTGTATGAGTGGAGGCCACGACCAGAATTGAACTGGTGTACACGGTTTTGCAGACCGTTGCGTAACCACTCCGCCACGTGGCCCCAAGCGGGGCGGATCAATACAGAGGTTCAAGGACTTAGGCAACCGGCCGCGAACCGGTTCCTGCAGAATTCTGAGACTCCGGCTGCCTCGCCGGCACCGCGGTACACAGCGCCTTTCTGCAGGCGGCGATTGGATTTGGCTGGATGGCGGGAGTGGCGCTCTTTAGCAGGAGGCGAACCAGCCATCCGGAAATGGGATGAGCGGCCAGGGCGTCTGGTTGTCATTCGCGGGGCGTGGCGGCGGCTGGAAGCGCGGCAATGGCTGAGCCATGAAATCCTCCTGCGGCGTCGGGGCGACGGCTGCTCGCACGGCGTCCAACACCAGATCAAATTCAGCTTCGCTCATTGCGCTCTCCGGGGGTTGTGAGCGCAACGTCGCAAAATGGGTTTGTAGGCGGATTGAGCGGATCGCTTCAATTTTAGCGATCCGGCAGCCGCCCCCTCACTTGGTTACCAGAGTCTTGCTAGTGTCGTATGAACGCTATTGCCGGCGCGGTCCCACCGCACTGTGAGAAAAATCACATTTGACCAAAATGAATTCGCGTAAGTCGCAATCACGCCTGCGGCGGAGCAGGGCAGGTTTGAGCTTAGGGAGACGCGGTCATGAAGGCAAGCGTTACGCGACTGGCAGCCTTGAAAAGCCGCGCCCGTCGGGTGTCCACCCTCAGCCTTGTCCTCACGCTGTTCGCGGCCGGATCGGGCAACGCGCTCGGCTCGTCCGAGCAGCGCCGGGCCTGCACCCCCGACGTCTACCGGCTTTTGCCGGCGAAATCCACAACGTGAAAGCCATCATCGCCTGCCTGAGCCGCAGAAGGCCAGTCTGAGCGCCGCATGCGCCGCCGTGTTCGAGTAATGAATCGCCCGCGCCAAACGTCGGGCTGTCGCCGAATACAATTTGAGCAGCCGTTGCCCAAACCACAGGCTCGCTCCATCCAATTTTTTGTACGCCGCCAGACAAGCTTTTGCGGAGCGGTTCCCCGTAGCCTTGCCTTCGAGCTTTGGAACATGGCCGTGGCCATGACAACGTCGGAGGAGCTGGCAACATGCAGAAATGGCTTTGTGGGGAAGCACGGCGCGCGTCACTTCCGTGGCGTCGGGCGATTCTGGGCGCGATCGTCGCCGCGGGATTTCTGGCGCCGCTAAGCGCGCAGGCGGCGGCGCCGGCGGCATGCGCGGCGCTTCAGGAGAAATATCCGGACTGGAAGGGCAAGACGCTCGTCAACGCGATCAACCCGCATACGCCGGGCTATGAATCGATCGACCCGAAAGACCCCAGCAAATATATCGGCTTCGACATCGATCTCGGCGAGATGATCGGTGAATGCCTCGGCTTCAAGTTGACCTACAAGGCGGTGACGTTTGCCGCGTTGCTGACGACGTTGGCCAGCGGGCAAGCCGACATCGTGATCTCGGACATCTACGCGACCGAGGAGCGCGCCAAGGCGGCTGACTTCATCACCTATTCGAAAGTATTCGA
Organism: Bradyrhizobium sp. LeoA1Lang; assembly: GCF_055413685.1. Lineage (NCBI taxonomy): Bacteria > Pseudomonadati > Pseudomonadota > Alphaproteobacteria > Hyphomicrobiales > Nitrobacteraceae > Bradyrhizobium > Bradyrhizobium sp. LeoA1Lang. The sequence continues at coordinate 25,315 of NZ_JBVAPG010000097.1, forward strand.
CGGCGTGCTGGTCGCCAAGGGCAATCCGAAGGGCATCAACGGCATCAATCTTTCGCTGTGTGGCGCGGCGGCGGCCGAAAATACCGGCTTCGTCGAGGTGCCGCTGGTGCAGGCCCTCGTTCCCCAGTGCAAAGCGGCCGGCAAGCCTGAGCCGACGCTGCAGCTCTACGAGAACAACGCCAACTGCATCCAGGCGATCCTGGCCGGCCGCGCCGACACCTACATCAACGACGTCAACACCGTCGATAACGCGGTGAAGGCCTACCCGGACAAGCTCGAGAAGGCGATCGCGGTGACGATCCCGTATTCGGTCGGCATCGCCGTGCCCAAGGACAAGCCGAAGTTTCGCGACGCTGTGATGGCCGCACTGACGGAGATCTACAAATCCGGCGACCAGCTCGCGCTGCTCAAGAAGTGGGGACTTGATCCCGACAATCTCAAGGAACCGGGCCTGCTGACCGTCAACTGATGTCCCTGTTCCTGCACTATCTCAGCCTGCCTTACCTGCTCGCGGGCATCGAGCTCACCCTGGAGGTGACCGCCCTCGGGCTCGCAGGTGGGCTGATCCTCGGGCTGATCCTGGCCTGGATGCAGCTCAGCCGGTTCTGGTGGCTGGCGGCGATCGCGCGCGGCTACACCGTGATCTTCCGCGGCACGCCGCTGATCCTGCAGATGGTGTTCGCCTACGACGCGCTGCCGCATATCGGCATCAAATTGCCGGCCGTGCTGGCGGCCGGCCTCGCGCTCGCCTGCAACGAGGCGCCGTTCATCGCCGAGATGCTGCGCGCCGGCGTGGTCGGCGTCGAGCGCGGACAGATCGCCGCGGGACAGGCGCTCGGCATGACGCCCGCGGTGCTGATGCGGCGGGTGATCGCGCCGCAGGCGATCCGCACCATGATCCCGGCCTTCGGCAATGAGTCCGTCAGCGCGTTGAAGAATTCGTCGCTGGCCTCCGTGATCGCAGTCCAGGAATTGACGCTGCGAAGCACGCAGCTTGCGTCCTCGACCTTCGATTTCTTCTCGATCTTCTTCGCCTCCGGCCTGATCTATCTCGTGCTGACCGGCGCAATCAGCGGCATCCAGCTCGCGTTGGAATGGTTGCTCGATCTCGATCGTACCTCGCGTGAACGCAAGCTTGCCGATTATCTGCCCTGGCGCCGGGTCGATCTCCTGACCAAGCTGGAGCTTGCCGAGAAGACCGCGCCGGCGGTCGACGTTGCGGCCGGCATAGAGCCGGAAATTCCGGTGCCGCCGTCCAGGACGCTGACGCCGGAGGAACGGGCCAGGCGCATCGCGACGATCGCGCGCAACAATATCGCGGTCGAGGTGAGGGATTTGCGCAAGAGCTATGGCGAGCAGGATGTGCTCGATGGCTTGAATCTCACGGTTCGCGTCGGCGAGGTCATCGCGCTGCTCGGACCCAGCGGCTCCGGCAAGAGCACATTGCTCCGCTGCATCAATCATCTGGAGAATTGGGATGCCGGAACGGTGCATGTCGGGGGACGGCGGCTCGGCTTCGACGACGACGGCAGGCTGCTGTCGCCGCGCGCGATCGCCGATGAGCGCGCCAACGTCGGCGTCGGCATGGTGTTCCAGCAGTTCAACCTGTTCAGCCACCTGACGGCGAAGGAGAACATCGCCGGACCCTTGCGCTGGGTCCAAGGCATGACGCGAATTGATGCCGACCGTCGCGCGCGCGAACTGCTCGACCGCGTCGGCTTGAGCCATCGCGCCGACGCACTGCCGCGGCATCTGTCAGGCGGGCAACAGCAGCGGGTGGCGATCGCCCGCGCGCTGGCGCCGAACCCGAGCGTGCTGCTTCTGGACGAGCCGACCTCGGCGCTCGATCCCGAACTCGTCAACGAAGTCCTGGAAGTGATCCGGCGGCTCGCCATCGACGATGGCCTGACGATGATCATTTCGACGCATCAGATCCGCTTCGCTGACGAAGTGGCCGACCGCGTCGCCTTCCTCAGCGGCGGTAGGATCCTCGAGGAGGGGCCGGCGCATGAAGTGCTCTCCAACCCGCGCAACCCCGTCACCGCGCGCTTCCTCAGCGTGATGGAAGCCGACAAGACGCCGGAGCCAGTGAGATGAAGCGTCACGCGCCAGAACTTCGATCGTTCCGATCCCCTGAAGAGGCACTTGCATGAGGCACTTTACCCTGCCGGTCTCGCCGGCCACCGTTCACTGGGGCTACTTCAGCAAGAAGGTTGCACCGGCGCTGACGCTGCGTTCGGGCGACCGCGCCACCATCGAGACGCTGACCCATCACGCCAACGACGATTACGAGCGGATGATCGCCGGCGATCCAGGCGCCGAGAGCGTGTTCCACTGGACACGTGAGCACAAGGCGGTGGCGCGCCGCGGCTCCGGCCCGACCCAGGGGCCGTTCATCCGCGGCGCCGGCGAGGGGCTTGGCGTGCACCTTCTCACCGGGCCGGTCGCAATTGAAAACGCCGAGCCCGGCGACGTCCTGGAGGTGCGGATCCTCGACATCAGGCCGCGCCCGAGCTGCAGCGCCTGCCACGCCGGCCGTTGTTTCGGCTCGAACGCCGCAGCCAATTGGGGCTTCCATTATCACGATCTCATCGAGGAGCCGAAGCCGCGCGAGGTGATCACGATCTTCGAGCTCGACACCTCGGGCGAGCCGTTCGCGAAAGCCGTCTACAACTACGTCTGGACGCCGCAGACCGACCCTGATGGCATCGTGCACGCCACCATCGACTATCCCGGCGTGCGGGTCGACCATGCGACCATCCGCAAGCGCGAGAACATCCTCACCGGCGTCAAGGTGCCGGCGCGGCTGCATTTCGGAACCATGGGGCTTGCGCCGTCGGAGGCCGACTATGTCAGCTCGATCCCGCCGAGCTATACCGGCGGCAATATCGACGACTGGCGGATCGGGAAGGGCGCGCGGATGTATTATCCGGTGGCCGTCCCCGGCGCGTTCTTCTCGGTCGGCGATCCCCACGCCGCGCAAGGCGACAGCGAACTCGGCGGCACCGCGATCGAGACCTCGCTGACCGGGGATTTCGAATTCATCCTGCACAAGAAGAATGATCTCGGCGGAACCGCGCTTGAGGGCCTCGCGCATCCGATGCTGGAGACTGATCATGCCTGGTCAGTCTATGGCTTCACCTATCCGAACTATCTCGCCGAGCTTGGCGTCGATGCGCAGACGGAGATTGCCAACCGCTCCAGCCTCGACCGTGCGATGCGCGATGCGTTCCGCAAGCTGCGGCGGTTCCTGATGACCGTGCACCGGCTGAGCGAAGATGAGGTGATTTCGCTGATGTCGGTCGGCGCCGATTTCGGCGTCACCCAGGTGGTCGACGCCAATTGGGGCGTCCACGGCACGATCCGCAAGAATGTCTTCAGGTGCGACTAATGCATTGAACAAGAGCGGCTTTTAATCACCACCTGGCACCTTCAGCGTCGTTTTGACGCCGCCATTTCCCGGGAGGATAACGCTTGTCTGGCACGCGGGTTGCTTCGATCGGCTCTGATTGGGTCGAGCCGATGAGCTTCCGTCCGTTCACGAGTGAATCCTACGCGCGCGACGACCGCCTGGAGGCCTGGCGGGACGTCCTGGCTGCGGTCGGGCTGCAGCCGGCTTCCGCGAGCGCATTCGACGACGGTCACGCGACGGCCTCGCATCGCAACGCCGCCGCAGGCGTGGCGCTGACGCGGATCGCCGCGGGATCGCAGGGGATCGCGCCGCTGCCGCAATCGGGCGAGGGGTTGCCGATCGCGCTGCTCCCGATCGAGGACGGCGTGATGCTGCGGCAAGGCGCGAGCCACCGTATCGTTCCGGTCGGCCATCTCCTGCTGCTGCCGCGCCAGGGCGACTGGAGCCTGATGTTCCAGCGCGATATGCGCGCGATCATCCTCTCTGTTACAGCCGAAGCGCGGCACGGCCGCCTCATCGGCAGGCCGATCGCGTCCGAAGCCCGCGTCGTCGCACCCGCCGGTCTTGCGGATGTGTTCTCGCGATTGCTGGATGCAACCTCCCGCACCCTGGAAACGCTGAGCGACGTCGAATGGGCCGCTATTGCACAAAGCCTCGTCGATCTCCTGCTGACGCTCGTGCACCAGTCCACCTCTCCCGCGTCAGAGGTCGCCGGTACCGCCACGCAAGCTGCGACCCTGCACCGGATTTGCCAGACCATCGAGCGCAACCTCGACAACCCCGAGCTTGCGCCGTCGCGTGTCGCGCAGGCGGAAGGGATTTCCGAGCGCTACCTGCAAAAGCTGTTCGAGGGCGTCGGCGACAATTTCTCGCACTATGTACGCGAGCGCCGGCTGCAGCGCGCCTGGTCCGATCTGTCGAACCTGGCGGAGGCGCATCGATCGATCTCGGAGATCGCCTATCGCTATGGCTTCAGCGACTCCGCGCATTTCAGCCGCGCGTTCCGTCATCGCTTTGGTCTGCCGCCGCGCGAGTTTCGCCAGCAGGAGGCCGAGCGCGCAGCGCCATCGTCGATCGCCGCGGGTCAGCGCGGCTGGCCGCAGGAGGCGCTTGCGCAATTGCGAACGCATCAGCCATCGAGCGTCGGCAGAAATATCGCGGCTGGCACGCCGACCCCGGCGCAGGAAGGTAAGTGCGAGGGCCGCCCAGCCCACCATCATCTCTCCGTTGACGCGAGCCGCGTGCATTGGGGCTATTTCAGCCGCACGCTTGCACCTCAGGCCGAGATCAATTCCGGCGACACGATCACGATCGAAACCCTGACGCAGCATGCCTCTGACGACCCTGATAGAATGATCGCGGGCGATCCTGGCGCCGAAAGCGTGTTCGGCTGGAGCAAGCAGCGCAAGAATGTCGACCGGCGCGGCGCCGGTCCGATGGACGCCTCGGTGTTCGGGCGTGGCGCGGGCGAGGGCTTCGGCGTGCACATCTGCACCGGGCCGATCGCCGTGAAGGATGCACAGCCCGGCGATGTCCTGGAGGTGCGCATCCTCGATATCGCGCCGCGGCCGAGCGGCAATCCGCACTATGAGGGCAGGGTATTCGGCTCCAGCGTCGCGGCGTGGTGGGGCTATCACTACAACGAGTTCCTGGCCGGCCCCAAGCCGCGCGAAGCCGTGACGATCTACGAGATCTTTCATGACGAGACGCCGCATGCGCGTGCGCTCTATTCCTACCGCTGGGAGCCGCAGACCGATCCATTCGGCGTGGTTCATACGACCTACGATTATCCCGGCATTCCCGTCGCGCCTGGTTCGGTGAGGCGCCGGCACGCCGTGCTAGACGGCATCCGCATTCCGCTACGGCCGCATTTCGGTGTGATTGCGGTCGCGCCGCGCGAGCTCGACTTCGTTGATTCCGTACCGCCGTCCTATTTCGGCGGCAACCTGGACAATTGGCGGCTCGGCAAGGGGGCGACCGTCTATCTGCCGGTCTCGGTGCCAGGCGCGCTGCTCTCGGTCGGCGATCCCCATGCAGCCCAAGGCGACGGAGAGTTGAGCGGAACGGCGATCGAATGCTCGATGACCGGCACGTTCCAGGTGATCCTGCACAAGAAGGGCAATCTGGCCGGCCAACCGTTTGCCGATCTCAGCTATCCCCTGATCGAGACCGCGACCGATTGGGTGTTGACCGGCTTCAGCCATCCGAACTATCTCGCCGAGTTCGGTGCGCAGGGGCAGAGCGAGGTTTATGCGACGTCCTCGCTCGACCTCGCGATGAAGGACGCTTTCCGCAAGATGCGGCGCTTCCTGATGAACATCAAGGGTCTCACCGAGGACGAGGCGATCGCGCTGATGTCGGCGGCGGTCGATTTCGGCGTCACCCAGGTCGTCGATGGCAATTGGGGCGTGCACGCAATCCTGAGCAAGCGGCTGTTCGAGGACGTGGCTACGTCGCCATAACAGAAGGATACCGAGATTGAAGTTTCACATGATCGCCGGCGGGCCAAAACCCGTGGCGCCCTTCAGCCACGCAGTCGAGACCGACGGCTTTGTCTTCGTCACCGGCCAGATGCCGGATACGTCCGCAACCCCCGGCGTATTGCCTGATGGCATCGTCGCGCAGACCAAGGCGGTGATGGAAAATCTGCGCGTTGTGCTCGAGGGTCTCGGTCTCGGCTTCGAGCACATCGTGATGTCGCGCATCTATCTCACGCGCTTCAAGGAAGACTACGCCGCGATGAACGAAACCTATCGCAGCTATTTCCCGCCGAACCGCCTGCCGGCACGCACTTGCGTCGGCGTCACCGGGCTTGCCTATGATGCACTGATCGAGATCGATCTGGTGTGCCGCCGGCCGTGAGTGCCGGCGAGTTCGCGATTGATCGCGCGGCCCGCCACGCTGTCCCCGCGAAAGCAGACCCATAACCACAGGGAGGTGTTGTGGCGCGAGCAAGCGGTTGCAGCGGAGCACACCACATAGGCCTGTGGTTGATGGGGTGGACGGCCCCCTACGGCATCAGTTGTGCCAGAATGAGGTTGTCGAAATCTCAAACGAGGGAGCCGTCCGTGACGCAGATTATCCGCATTGGAATG
>NZ_JBVAPG010000098.1:0-31627 GCF_055413685.1 Bradyrhizobium sp. LeoA1Lang
AACCGCATCCGCTCTTCCACGGTACAGGTCTCCTTCCACCCCATCGGCAAGGTCCTCCTTGCCGACCAGTTGACCTGTTACCCATGTCGCCGGTCTATTCTGTTACCCATGTAGCCGGTCAGGACCCCCGCGCCACCTTCTCCCACAAGGGGAGAAGGGCGCTAGAATCGCGGAATATCCGGAAATGCCAGCTTGCCGCCATGCACGTGGACGCGGCCGAGTTCGGCGCAGCGGTGCAAAGTCGGAAACACCTTTCCTGGATTGAGCAGGCCTTGCGGATCAAAGGCGCATTTCAGACGCTGCTGCTGGTTGAGATCGATCTCGGAAAACATTTCCGGCATCAGGTCGCGCTTCTCGATGCCGACGCCGTGCTCGCCGGTGAGCACGCCGCCGAGTTCGACGCAGCAGCGCAGAATGTCGGCGCCGAAGGCTTCCGCGCGCTCCATCTCGCCGGGCTTGTTGGCGTCATAAAGAATGAGTGGATGGAGATTGCCGTCGCCGGCGTGAAAGACGTTGGCGACGCCGAGCTGGTATTTTTCCGACAGTTCGCGGATGCGCGCCAGCGCCTTCGGCAACGCGCCGCGCGGGATGGTGCCGTCCATGCAGAGATAATCAGGCGAGATCCGCCCGACCGCAGGGAAGGCCGCCTTGCGGCCGGCCCAGAACAGGTTGCGTTCGGCTTCCGAATTGGAGATCTGGCAGGTGGTCGAACCGCAGCCCTGCGCGATTGTCTCGACCCGGCGGATCAGTTCGTCGACCTCGATGCTCGGGCCGTCGAGTTCGATGATCAGGAGCGCCTCGACGTCGAGCGGATAGCCGGCATGGACGAAAGCTTCGGCGGCGTGGATGGCGGGTTTGTCCATCATCTCCATGCCGCCAGGGATGATGCCGTCGCCGATGATGCGCGCGACGCATTCGCCGGCGGCCTCGACCTCGGCAAAACCGACCATTAGCGCGCGTGCCGTCTCCGGCTTCTGCAGGATGCGCACGGTGATTTCGGTGATGACGCCGAGCAGACCCTCCGAGCCGGTGATAATTCCCATGATGTCGTAGCCGGCGTTCTCCGCCGACTTGCCGCCGATGCGCAGGACCTCGCCGTTCATCAGCACGATCTCGCAGCCGAGCACGTTATTCGTGGTCATGCCGTATTTCAGGCAATGCACGCCGCCCGAATTCTCAGCGACATTGCCGCCGATCGAGCAGGCGATCTGCGATGACGGATCGGGCGCATAGTAGAAGCCGGCATGCGCCACCGCCTGGCTGATCGCCAGGTTGGTGACGCCGGGCTCGGTCACGACGACGCGGTTGTCGAAATCGATCTCGCGGATGCGCTTGAACTTGCCGAGGCCCAGCAGCACGCCGTCCGCCAGCGGCAGCGCGCCGCCGGACAGCGACGTGCCGGAGCCGCGCGGCACCACCTTGATGCCTTGCTCATGGCAATATTTCAGCACTCTTGAGATCTGCTCGGTGGTGTCGGGCAACACCACGACCATCGGCGGCTGGCGATAGGCCGTGAGGCCGTCGGATTCGTAGGCCAGCATCTCGGCCGCACTATCGATCACGCCCTCGCCCGGCACGATCGCCCGCAATGCAGCAACGATCTCGCTGCGGCGATTGAGAACTGCCTGATCGGCAGCCGGCATCATGATGGCCATGCGGGTCCCTCCAAGCTTTGCGCTTTATCGATTTGTCCGGGAAAATCAAGCATTTCCGGGCTCAAATGGGAAGGCCGGGCGAAACTTGCTGCCCCGCAGATCAAGTTCTCTCTCGGGCAAGCCTGCCGCCGTGAACACTGTCAAAGTTTCGTCACTTGTCCAATCGAGGCAGGCCTGCCACAAGCGACCCGCCCACCTACCAGGGAAGAAACAAAGAGCACCACATGAAAACATCGATCTTGAGCGCGCTGGCCGTCGTCACCTCAGTGTTCGTTGCATCGGGCGCGCAGGCGCAGGATGTTGCCGCCGGCAAGACCTCGTTCAACAAGTGCCTCGCCTGCCATGCGATCGGCGAAGGTGCCAAGAACAAGGTCGGCCCCGAGCTCAACGGCATCGACGGCCGCCACTCCGGTACCGCGCCTGATTACAACTATTCGGACGCCAACAAGAATTCCGGCATCACCTGGAACAAGGAACAGTTCCTCGAATACATCAAGGACCCCAAGGCCAAGATCCCCGGCACCAAGATGGCGTTCGCCGGCATCAAGAACGAGACGGAAGCCAACAACCTCTGGGCCTTCCTCTCGCAGTTCGACAAGGACGGGAAAATCAAGCAGCAGTAGCGGCTGTCTTGGATCGTAACGCCTCTCGGCGAGGCGTTACGACGCCCAGCATCGACGTCAAAAGTAAATCCAGATCCTGCGGCGACCTTCATAGACCCCGACGCTTCTCGGCATTTCTCACCTCTTCGTCGGAAACAAAGTCGCCGCGCTTGGCTTGAGCAAGGCCTTCAGCAATAGCAGCGCGGGTGTCGTCATCGAGAGAGACGACGGGTGTTGACTCTCCGGCGCTGCTATACGGCTTCCCAATCATCTCCTCGATCTCCGCGATCACAAGGCTAGGCGCGGCATTCTGGATCATGTGGCCGGTGCCCGGCAACACGATCAGCTTGGCATGCGGCACGGCGGCGGCGAGCGGGCGGGAATGGATGTCGGTCGACACCGTCCTGTCGGCGTCGCCGGCAATGATCATGAGGGGCGCTTTGATCATGCCGTAGCGCGGCGCCTGCTCGGCGACTGCCGCCTTCAACGTCACCAGGTCGCGCGCATTGGCGATGAATTCGCGCGGCCGCAGCAAGAGCGGCGTTGCTGTATCCTTCACGAAACCGTCCGGCATGGTCTGCGGCAGGAATACACCGCGCGCGCCCGGCGCGGCGAGCAGCGTGCCGAGCGGCAGCGTGATCGTGTAGGCGAACAGCGGGCCGATCACAGGCGTGGCGATCAACTCGTTGTACTTGCCGACGCCGCCCCTCCAGGGATAGGCGACCGGCGCGAGCAGCACGAGGCCGGCCATGCGGTCGGGATCATCGAGCGCCAATCTCAGGCCCAGCGCGCCGCTCCAGGAATGCGCGACCACGACCGCCCGCTCGATGCCGAGCTTCGTCAGCACCTCAGAGATCATCCGGCCCTGAATCGCGGGCGTGGAGCCGCTGGCCCGTGCGCGGGTGCTCCAGCCATGGCCGGGACGGTCGATCAGGATCACGCGATGATCCCGCGCGAGGCGCTCGCCGAGCGGCCGGCGCATCACCTCGAGATTGGAGCTTGCGCCGTGCAGCATCACGATCGGTGGCGAGGCCGCCTCGCGCGGACCGATATCGACGACATGCAGCGCATCGCCGGTCACCTCGACCATCAGGCCCTGCGCGGGAAAGGCCCGTTGCACCAGCACGACGCCTAACTGCGTGGCGGCGGCCAGCAGCGCTAGCGCCGCCACTGCGATCACAATCGTCATCGGTAAGGTCCGGTTGATCTGTTGCAGGGGAAAATTACGGCGCCCGGCGACGCCCATGCCCTATCGTCAGGCCACGCCGGTTTTCCACAACGCGCCCATCCTGTGGATAGCGGGTTCATACCAGCGTCATTACCTGTTCCGTAGATTCTCGCCGGCATTCTGCCAAAACGCGCGGCTTGATCGAGATGGAACACGGCAAGCCTGTCCACGCAATCCACAGGAACAGGACGCCGCAGCAACAGTTCATAAGGAAATTCGGAGGAGTATCAATGAGTTCCGATCCCTGCGAGACGGCTATCGACCAGATCGTCGCAAGCTGCAATGGCGACCTGCATGGCGCATTAAGGGCGCTGCTGTTGGTCAATGAGCAACTCGAGGCCGAGCTGCAACAGCTTTATGCGGCAGCGGCGCGCGACCAGTTCACCCGCAGCGGCAGACTGCTGCACTGAGTTCAAGGGCTCAACCCGGCGCCGTCACTTGAGCCCCTATTTGGGGTTGTCGGCCGGCGGTTGATCCCTTGGGCATTGGCTGATCGTGGAGCGCGCGAGCTTGGCGTCATCGACCGAGTTGTAGGGACCGTCGGCAAACCAGATGTTCCCGTCGACGATCGGGTTGCTGGTGACGATGTCGCAGGTGTTGGTGGCGCGATTGCCCACCACCCAATAGAGCCCTTCGGCAAGACCGACGACCGTCGTCGCGACGATCACCGTGCCGGCCAACAGCAAGGATTTCATGGCTTCGCTCCAGGCGGGTTCGAGCGGGAACCAAGCCGGGTACCGGCAATTGTTCCGCGCCGCAATCGGCTGCCGGAAGTCGTGGTTAATCCCGTGAAACTAGATATCGCGGCCTTCGACCTTTTCGCTGAGCTGCTTCACCAATTCCGGCACCTTCTCCAGGTGCGGATTGATGGCAAGCGCCTTGCGGAAGGCGTCCAGCGCGCGCTTGTCGTCGCCGAGGTCCTGCATAATCATGCCGAGCCCGGCCAACGCGCCGAAATGGCGGGGTTCGCGGATCAGGACCTGCTGGATGTCCTCCAGCGAATGCGCATAGTCATTCTTCAGGTAATAGAGCGTCGCGCGCCGGTTCCAGCCCTCGATATAGTCCGGCCGCAGCTTCACGACGGCATCGAGCAGTTTCAGCGCCACATCGGCGTTCTGGGCGTCCATCGCAGCCTTGGCGCGCACCATCAGCAGCATTGCGGTATCGCTCGGCGTCTGCAGCCACTGCGCCCAGATCCGTGCCTCCACATGCTTGGCGCTGGCCTCATCGGGCGCCGCCTTCAGCGCGCCGAACAGGAAATCCAGTCCGCGGGTACGATCGGCGCCAACCTTCGGCAATTTGCTGGGCGCTTCGGGGAGCTTCTTCTGCTCCTTGGGCGGAGGGATGACCCGGGGATCGCCCTGGGCAAACGCCGCCGCAGGCGCCGCAATCACGATCGCGGCGATCAAAAACGCAAGTTTGCGAGTTATGAGCCTCAGGAATCTCAATTCCATCCGCATAGCTTAAACGCACAACGCCGCGCTGCAAAGCGGCGCGACGTCAAAGACGTGTGAAACGATGCGTCAGGGCGAGCCGACGGAAGGACCCGCGATCAGCCTTGGCGGGCCTTGAAGCGGCGCTGCACCTTGTTGATCACATAGACCCGGCCCTTGCGGCGGACCAGACGGTTGTTGCGATGGCGGCCGCGCAGCGATTTCAGCGAGTTACGGACCTTCATGGGACAATCCTGATGCGTTGAAAGGCCGTGCTCAAGCCCGAACCTAAAACCTGCCCAAATGTGGCGAAATGGGATTCGTCCCGAAAAACGGCCCTGCCGCCCGGGACGGCCGCGTTCTAAGCGATCAGGGGCATAAATGTCAATCTAATAGGCCCGCTACCCGCGGCTTTCTGGCTGTCTTGCGAAAATCGTTATATAGTATAATCAATTTGGAAGCCCCAGGAAGCAAGCCGCTGGAAACCCCAAGGACCCCCAAGAATGCCCAAGCTCAAGCTGCCCGACATCGACAATGTCGTCGCGATCGACATCCACACCCATGCCGAGGAGCCCTGCGGCATGCATGGCGACGACGGCTATGACGGCTTCCAGGCGCAGATGGCGGAGTATTTCAAGTCGCCACACAAGCATCCGCCGACGGTGCCGGAAACCGCGGCCTATTACCGGTCCAAGAACATCGCGGCCGTGATCTTTCCTGTCGATGCCGAGCGCGAGACCGGTTTCCGCCGCTACAACAATTACGAGATGCTGGAAGTCGCATCGGAAAATCTCGATGTGCTGATTCCCTTCGTCAGCATCGATCCGCACAAGGGTAAGCTCGGCGTGCGCGAGGCGCGGAAGCTGATCGAGGACTACGGCGTCCGCGGCTTCAAATTCCATCCGACCATGCAAGGGTTCTATCCGAACGACCGCCTCGCCTATCCGCTCTATGAAGCCATCAACGACGGCGGCGCGATCGCGCTGTTCCACACCGGGCAGACCGGCGTCGGCAGCGGCATGCCCGGCGGCATGGGGATGCGGCTGAAATATTCCAATCCGATGTATATGGACGATGTCGCCGCCGACTTTCCCGACCTGAAGATCATCCTCGCGCACCCGTCCTTCCCCTGGCAGGAAGAGGCGCTCTCGGTCGCGACCCACAAGCCGAACGTCTATATCGACCTCTCCGGCTGGTCGCCGAAATATTTTCCGCCGATCCTCGTGCGCTACATCAACTCGATTCTGCAGGACAAGATGCTGTTCGGCTCGGACTGGCCGGTGATCACGCCGGACCGCTGGCTTTCGGATTTCGCCAAGCTCGACATACGCGAGGAGATCCGCCCCAAAGTGCTGAAGGCCAACGCGCGGAAGATTTTGGGTATATAAAGCGATCCTTGGATCGCCGGCAGGCGATTGAACGAGAGGTGGTCAATGCCAAACCTCGCCAAGATCGCTGCCATCGTCGCTGCACTCCTGACCGGAAGCGCGACCGCGTGCCTCGCGGGCGATGCGCCGGAGGGCCGCCTCGTCGAGATCGAAAATCCGCTGGCGAGCTCGCAACCCCTGCAAGGCTACCTGCGGCAGCCCCGCGATGCCGGCGCTTTGCCCGCGGTCGTGCTGCTTCATGGCTGCAATGGCGGCTGGCGCCAGCTCGACCAGCGCTGGGGGAAGCTGCTCGTATCCTGGGGCTATGTCACGCTCACGGTGGACCGCTTTGGTCCGCGCGGCCTCAGCAGCACCTGCGCCGGCGGCCCGCCACCCGCAACCGTCTTCGACGCCTATCGCGCGCTGGCCTTCCTCGTGCAGCAGCCTTTCGTCGATCGCGATCGCGTCGCGGTGATCGGCTTCTCGCAGGGCGGATTGCTGGCGCTGACCTCGGTCGAGCGAGGCATGATCGAGCGGGCATCGGACGACAAATTCCGCGCAGCGATTGCATTCTATCCGCCGTGCCTGGGCATCAAGGACAGCATGACTGTGCAGACGCTGATCCTGATCGGCGAGCTCGACGACTGGACACTGGCCAAGGAGTGCCGCAACCTTGTCGAAGGCCGCGACGACTACGGCATTTCGCGCCAGAAGGGCCTGGGCGTTCCGATAGAATTCATTGTCTATCCCGGCGCCTATCACGCCTTCGATGTCCCGAGCCTTACGACGCCAGTGCAGTTTCTCGGGCATCGTCTCGAATTCAACCAGGCTGCCAGAAATCAATCGGTCGACGCGGTGCGCAAATTCCTATATGCGACCATCGGCGGGCAAGAGAAGGTACAATGACCATCAAAGCCGTCGTCTTCGATGCCTATGGCACGCTCTACGACGTCCAATCGGTCGCTGAAGTGACCGAGGATGCATTTCCCGGCTATGGCGAGATCATCACGCAGATCTGGCGCATCAAGCAGCTCGAATATAGCTGGCTGCGCTCGCTGATGCGGCACTATCAGGACTTCTCCGTCGTCACGCGCGACTCGCTCGCCTACACGCTGCGGAGCCTTGGCCTGCAATATGACGCCGGAACGTTCGACAGGATCATCGACAAATACCTGCATCTCGATCTCTATCCGGACGCGCTCGCCTCGCTCGAGGCGATGAAGGACAAAAAACTCGCGATCCTCTCCAATGGCAGCCCGGACATGCTGAATGCCCTGGTGCGCAACAGCGGGCTCGACCGCCTGCTGGACGCAACCATCAGCGTCGATGCCAAGAAGGTCTTCAAGCCGAGCCCGGAGGCTTACACGCCGATCGAAGAAGTCCTTGGCGTGCCGCCCTCGGACGTCCTGTTCATCTCCTCGAATCCGTGGGACGCCTGCGGCGCCAAGGCATTCGGCCTGAACGTTGCTTGGATCGAGCGGGTGACGCCGCAGGCCATGGCGCTCGCCTGCGTCGAAAGCGAGACCTTGCCACCGCTGACGATGTTCAAGGCGCTACGCACACAGATGGATGAGCTCGGCGTTGCGCCGGACTATCGCATCCATGGTCTATCCGAGCTTCCTGCGCTGGTCTCATCCCACAGGTCCTAGAATATGAGTCTGGAATCCGTTCGCGCCTTCTTCGCCGAGAAGGCGCCCGACATTGCCGTGATCGAATCGACCAAGAGTTCCGCGACGGTAGCACTGGCGGCGGAAGCCCATGGCGTCGAACCGGGGCGCATCGCCAAGACACTGTCGCTGCGGGTCGGCGAGCGCGTGGTGCTGATCGTCACCAGCGGCACCTCGCGGATGGACAACAAGAAGGTGAAGGCGCTGTTCGGTGTCAAGCCGAAGATGCTGGGGCTGCACGAGGTCGCCGCTATCACCGGGCACGAGGTCGGCGGCGTCTGCCCCTTCGGCCTGAGGACACAGCTCGCGGTCTATTGCGATGTGTCGCTGAAGGCTTTCGACATCGTCGTGCCTGCTGCGGGCTCGACCCACAGCGCGGTTAGGATCGCGCCGTCGCGGATGGCGGAATTGACGTCGGCCGAATGGGTCGACGTCTGCGAGCATCGGCCGCAGGAGGAAGTGTCGGCCTATTCGTCATAACGTCTCGACGGCGCCGACTGATGCTGCACTGGCGGCGCGCCGCGTGCGCGTGGCGCAGATTGCGGCGTCACACGTGAAGGCGGCTGTTGGGCGCTCGCACTGGATTCGAATACCGCACGACAATCATGGGAGAGTTGCGGCGTGTTCTGCCGCAAACATGCCGTGATCCGGTTGGTATCAGGGATTTGATCGCTGCACAGCCGCCATACATCGGGCGTGCAGGCCATCTGCTGTTCCCAGGTTCCGCGACACTCTTCTGAGAATGCCGGGTTTTGCACGACCAGTCCGGTGCCGATCAGGATCGCACAACCCAGAACAATGCGCGGCGTTCGCATGCAGGATCCTCTATATCTTGTCGATAAACGTCTCGTTCGATTGCATCTTGGCTTGCCGGTTCCAGGCACATGCCGAGTTGCAAGTATGACAAATGAATGAGACTTCGGAAGGTTCGCGACCCGCAACAAAACGTGAAATCGCCTACTCCACTTTGCCGATTTTCTTGACCGCTGCGATCAGCCGCGCGCTGTCGTCGGCGACGAATTTGGAAAACTCCGGCGCATCGAGATAGGCGACCGGGCTGCCCGCGGTCTCGAACGTCTTGACGACCTCCGGAGCCTTCACCGCTTCCGCCATCGCCTCCCGCAGTCGTGTCATGATCGGCGCCGGCAATGCGCGCTGCGCGAACAGGCCGGCCCAGATGTAGAACTCGACATCCTTGTAGCCGAGCTCCTTGAACGTCGGCAGGTCGGGAAAGCTGGCGACGCGTTCGGCGCCCCAATTGGCGAGCACCCGCATCTTGCCGTCAGCGACCTGCTGTTTCAGCGTGCCCGGGGCCGATGCCACCGCCTGCACCGTGCCGCTCAGCAGCGCGGTCAGCGCCGGGCCTGCGCCGCGAAACGGCACATGCAGCAATTTGATGCCGGCGCTCGCGGCAAACATTTCCATCGCGACGTGAAGCGTGCCGTAGGGCCCCGACGAGCCATAGGGAATCTGGCCCGGGCGCTGTTTGGCGTCGTCGACGAAATCCTGCAGCGTCTTCCATGGAGCGGAGGCCGGCACCGCGAGCAGCGTCGGATCGGCGAGCACGCGCGCGACCGGCGCGAATTGCGACACCTCATAGGCGACCGGGCGATCGAACAGCCGATCGGCCTCGGGCAGCACGGCGAGCGATGACAGCGTCATCAACAGCGTGTAGCCGTCCGGTTCGGCGCGCGCGGCTTGCGCATTGCCGACGGAGCCGCCGGCTCCACCGGCGCGGTTGTCGACGATCACGGGCTTGCCGAGGACCCGCTCCAATGCCAGCCCCACCGGCCGCGCCGCGAGATCGGCCTGCCCACCGGCTGGAAACGGCACGATCATGGTGATGTTGCGATTGGGATAGACAGCGCCTTGCGCGAAAGCAGCGTGCGAAAATGCGATTTGCGCGAGCGGCAAGACGGCGGCAGTTTTCAAAAGCTCGCGGCGGTTCATCGGCAATTTCTCCCCGGTGGTTTTGTTTGGTTTGTGGGAGAGCCTAACCACAAATTGTAAGGTGGGCAAAGCGGAGCGTGCCCACCATTCACTCACCGAACGATCCTCGAATCTCCTTCATATCCCACCCCACTCCGCATCGAGCAGGCCACGTTCGACGTAGCGATGAAAACTGCTGTGCGGCCAGTCCGCCACCCGCGTGACGTAACCGTGCTTCACCGGATTGAAGTGAATGTAGTCGACATGCCGTTCGAGATCAGTGTCATCGCGGATCGCATGCTCCCAAAAGCGACGCTGCCAGATGCCTTTCTCCCGCTTGACGATCTTGCTTGGGGATCGCGGCTTGTCCTCGACACCGCGTGAGAAACCACCCTTGATGAGGCTCCAGCGAGCGGAGAAGTCAGCATCTTCCTCTGGAAGGGTCCAGACGGCGTGAATGTGGTCCGGCAGAATGCAGATTGCGACGATCTCAAACGGACGACGTTCGCAGACCGTCCGATAGATCCTTCGCAGGCGGTCTATTTCGCTGACAAGCAAGGTGCTCGCTCGATCGGCAAGAACGACCGTAAGGAAAAAGGTGCTGCCGGTACTGCGGCATGATCCCCCCACCGCGCTAGAATGGTGGGCACGCTTCGCTTTGCCCACCCTACGAGACCGTCAACGCCTCTTTCCCTTTACAAAATGCTTCGCCAAAAACTCGGCGAGCACTTCGACGCGCGCGGGGCGCGGGCCGCCGGGGGGTGTCACCAGGTGCACGGCGCCTTCGGGCAGCTTCCAACCCTTGAGGATCACCTCGACCTCGCCGCGCGCGATGGCTTCCCCGACGATGAAATCGGGAAGATCGGCAATGCCGAGGCCGGCAAGAACTGCCGGCAGCAGCGCTTCGCCATTGTTGACGCGCAACTGTCCGGCGGGACGCACGCTCGCTTGTTCGCCGGCCGCGTTGGTGTAGTGCCAGACGCCCGCGGTCGAGAGATAGGCGTAGCCGAAGCACTTGTGCTCGGCGAGATGCATCGGATGCGTCGGCCGGCCGTAGCGCTTCAGGTAGGACGGCGCCGCCACCGTGTAGCGCGGCATCGCGCAGAGCCGCCGCGCGATCAAGGATGAATCGGGCAAACGCGCGATGCGCAGGCCGGCATCGAAACCTTCGCCGATCAGGTCGACGGTGGCATCGCTCAAATGCAGGTCGATCGACACTTCCGGATATTTCTCCAGAAACTCCGGCAATAGCGGCGCGACCGACTTCACCCCGAAGGTCATGGGCACCGCGAGCCGCACCAGGCCGCGCGGAGTGACCGATTGCGCCAACGCCTCATTTTCGGCCGCCTCCCCATCGGCAAGCAGCCGCGCGGCGCGCTCGGACAGTTTTTGCCCGGCATCCGTCAGCGCCAGCCGCCGCGAGGTGCGGTTGAACATCCGCGCGCCGAGCCGATCCTCGAGCCGGCTGACCGCCTTGGAGACGGTCGCCTTGGACAGCGCAAGCTCGGTTGCGGCCGCCGCAAATGACCGTAATTCCACGACTTTTGCGAAGATTGCGAGCGCTTCGAAATCCGGGAGCTTTGACATTTTGGCGACTGCCCTCTGCCACAAATAGAAACAATGAGTTTCGATAGTTTCTATTTCTATACCAGGCCCGACAGCATATCCAAATGCAATCGAAATTTGAGGGAACTTCCGATGATCGAGCTCAGACCCTATGCGAAGCTAGGCAGCGCGAACCATGGTTGGCTGAAGGCAAAGCACCACTTCTCCTTCGGCGGCCATTATGACCCCAACAATATGGGCCACGGCGCCCTGCGCGTGTGGAACGACGACGAGATCGCGCCGAACACCGGCTTTCCGCCGCACCCCCATGCCAACATGGAGATCATCACCTATGTCCGCGAAGGCGCGATCACGCACCAGGACTCGCTCGGCAACATGGGGCGGACCGAGGCCGGCGATGTGCAGGTGATGAGCGCAGGAAGTGGCATCCGCCACGCCGAGTACAATCTCGAACCGTTGCAGACGAAGATCTTCCAGATCTGGATCGAGCCGACGACGCAAGGCGGCGAGCCCACCTGGGGCTCCAAGCCGTTCCCGAAGGGCGATCGCTCCGGCAAGCTCGTCACGATCGCGAGCGGCTTTGCGGGCGATGCCGACGCACTGCCGATCCGCGCCAAGGCGCGGGTGCTTGCGACCACGCTGAAAGCCGGCGAAAGGGCGGAATATGCGCCGGAGCAAAAGCGGCATCTCTATCTCGTGCCCGCGGCCGGCAGCATCGAAGTCAACGGCGTGCGTGTCGATGCCCGTGACGGCGCCGCGATCCGCGACGAAGCCAAGCTGACAATCACCGCGCTGGAAGATTCCGAGCTGGTGCTGGTCGACGCGGCGTAACTCCACTGGTCATGCCGGACGCCTGTCCCCGACCTGATCGGGGATGACCCGGTCATCCATCCCCTTCGACAGGTTTCTCGATTGTGATCTGTTGCCGGGTCAAGCCCGGCAATGACGCTCTAACTTCAACAATACCCAACCAACGGAGAGCCATCATGGCCAAAGTTCTCGTCCTCTATTATTCCGCCTATGGTCACATCGAGGCCATGGCCAATGCGGTCGCCGAAGGCGCGCGCGAAGCCGGCGCCACCGTCGATATCAAGCGCGTGCCCGAGCTGGTGCCGGCCGAAGTCGCAAAAGCGTCATACTATAAGCTCGACCAGGCAGCGCCGGTCGCGAAGATCGATGATCTCGTCAATTATGATGCTGTTATCATCGGCACCGGCACCCGCTTCGGCCGCATGTCCTCGCAGATGGCGAACTTCCTCGATCAGGCCGGCGGTCTCTGGGCGAAGGGCGCCTTGCATGGCAAGGTCGGTGGCGCCTTCACCTCGACCGCAACCCAGCACGGCGGGCAGGAAACGACGCTGTTCTCGATCATCACCAACCTCCTGCATTTCGGCCTCACCGTGGTCGGGCTCAATTACGGCTTTGCCGGCCAGATGAAGCTCGACGAGATCACCGGCGGTTCGCCCTATGGCGCCACCACGATCACCGGCAGCGACGGCAGCCGGCAACCGAGCGCGAACGAGCTTGCGGGCGCCCGTTATCAAGGACGTGTGATCGCGGAGACCGCGAAGAAACTGCATGGCTGATGCGAGTTCGAGGGCGTTCTCGTTTGTGAGCGTGGCCCTATGTGGAGCGTGCGGTCGGAGCCTTCATTTCGATCGCACCTTCATGTTCAAAACCGCATGACTGCAGCCGCCAGGTCCTTGCCCCCCGGACCTGGCGGCACATGCGCGTCGGGGACCACGACATGGTTGAAATGCTTTTCATGGCG
This sequence comes from Bradyrhizobium sp. LeoA1Lang, assembly GCF_055413685.1. Classification (NCBI taxonomy): domain Bacteria; kingdom Pseudomonadati; phylum Pseudomonadota; class Alphaproteobacteria; order Hyphomicrobiales; family Nitrobacteraceae; genus Bradyrhizobium; species Bradyrhizobium sp. LeoA1Lang. Next base: position 13,219 of record NZ_JBVAPG010000098.1, read on the forward strand.
CAATTGGTGCGCAGGCCGCTGCAGGCGATGGCGCGGCGCTGGTGGTGCAAGAGTCTTTTCCGCGCCACGCGCGGGCAACGCCGTTGTCCGGAATGCACGAAGTCGTGATGTCGATTTGTCGAACCCGCATGCTTGGAGCTGCCATAACGAACTCGTGATAAAGTGATTGCGTTCACGGTCACTAAGCGTGGGGTCCTGGCATGAGCAACACCAAGCAAACGCAATGGCCGGAACTGCCGACGGCAGCATGGCGTGACACCTCTGCGACGCTGCAGCTCTGGACCCAGATCGTCGGCAAGATCCGGCTGGCCAAGTCGCCTTGGCTGAATCATTCGTGGCATGTCACGCTCTGTGTCACCGCGCGCGGGCTGACCACCTCACCGATTCCCGACGGCATTAGAACCTTTCAAATCGATTTCGATTTCGTCGATCACGCCTTGCGTATTTCGACCAGCGACGGCGCTGAGCGGCATTTTGCGCTGGCTGGGCTTTCGGTGGCGAGCTTCTACGCGGCGGTGCTCGCTGCGCTGAAAGAGCTCGACATCGACGTTACGATCGACGAAATGCCAAACGAGGTGCCGGACCCGATCCGTTTCCCGGAAGACAACCAGCATCGCTCCTATGATGCTGACGCCGTGCGACGCTTCTTCCAGATCCTCTTGAACTGCGATCGGCTATTCAAGCAGTTCCGCACCGGCTTCCTCGGCAAAGCCAGCCCCGTGCATTTCTTCTGGGGCAGCTTTGATCTCGCAGTGACGCGTTTCTCCGGCAGGAGCGCACCACGCCATCCCGGTGGCGTGCCGAGCCTGCCGGATGCGGTGGCGCACGAAGCCTATTCGCACGAGGTGAGCAGCGCGGGTTTCTGGCCAGGCGGCGGCGCGATCGATTATCCGGCGTTCTATTCCTATGCGTATCCCGAACCCGCGGGCTTCCGCACCGCCAAGGTGCGACCCGACGCGGCTTTCTTCAGCGAGTCGCTCAGCGAATTCATCCTGCCCTATGATGCCGCGCGCACCTCCGGCGATCCCGACCAGGCGGTGCTGGAATTCCTGCAAAGCACCTATGAGGCCGCCGCGAATGCCGCAAAATGGGATCGCGATGCGCTGGAATGCCCGCTTGGCCGACCCGGCGTGGTGCGGCAACTCTGAACCGCGCCGACCTTAGATCACGATCCGATCAGGTTTAATCGGCTCTAATTCAACAGCTCCGGCTTGGTCACTGTTTGCCTGATCTGCGCACCACAATCGGAGCATTCATAGGTGAAGTCGATCCTCGCCAGGCTCCAATGCGGCGCAACGTCCGTGACGAACATCGGAAGCCCTGCGCAGCTCGGGCACATGATGAAGTCCGGTTCCACGGCATGGTGATGGATATAGGCTGGCATGTCGGCTCTCCTTGCGGAACATTCCCCGGTGGCCCAACCCGGGAGCCAGCATACGGCGCTGCAGCGATCACAATTGTGGACTTTTGCGAACATAGAAGGAACGCCCACACAATCCTCGTGAGTGTGACAAATCTGCATTGAAGCAGATCAGCTCTGAATCAGTCGGTGCGTAGGGTGGGCAAAGCGACGCGTGCCCACCTTCACGAGCGGAGTGCTTGATGGTGGGCACGCTTCGCTTTGCCCACCCTACAGAATCGTAGTCAGCTCTCTTCTCGCGAAGGCGGCTTGCCGAGCGCGCGTTTCAGATACGTCGCCAGCTTCGGATATCTGCGCAATTCCTGCGCGGTCCGGTCGCGGAGCGCATGGGGCAATCCGCGCCAACTCAAGGCGGCGCTGATGTCAAGCAGCGGCAGGCGCTTGACGCCGAAACGGCGCTTATAGGCGTAGTTGCCGATCGAGAAATCGAACTCGCGGACACCCTGCTTGTGCAGCGCTGCCATGGTGCGCTCGATGATCAGCCGGCCCGGCGAGCAGTTGCTCCATTTGTCGCCGGCGTTGCTGATGCGGATCATCACGTAGCGCGAGCCGTTGCGGACTCCGAGCAGCGTTGCCGCCACCTCCTCGCCCACCGTCAGCGCCGACACGATGGCATAACCGCTGGCGACACCGTTGCGGACCAGGCTGCGATAAAACGCGGCGCAATTCTCGTCATTGAGGATGAAATTGACTCCGAGGCTCTGCATCCGCGAGCTCTGCTGCGCCTCGGTCGTCGCGAGAATCCGAAGCGCTTCGTCACTGTCCGCGGCGATCGTGAAGCTCGCCGCCGGATCGCGCGTAAACACGCGCCAGCTTCGCTCCAGCTCCTTGCGCACCGTCCGCTCCAGCGTGTGGCGCCAGGCATCGTAATCGTCGCCCGTGGTGACGAGATTGCCATTGACCGGGCAAACCGCCGCGCCATCGAGCAGCGCCAACGGATTGGGCCGCCCGTCGAGATCGGGCGCGACCTTGCGCAAGCGGATGAGATCGGCGCCGCCGGGCAGCTTGCGCAACGCGGCGCGCAAGTCGCGCCAGAAGACACGCGCTGCCGCGGCGTCGCGCGGCGCCGCGGGCCCAAGCAACGGCGCGTTGTAATCGGTGAGATCAAGGTCGGCGAATTCGATGGTTCGAATGCGGCCCTGTCGATGACGGATCAACGGCAACAGCGCGGCCGGCTCGCCAGTCGCGGCATCGGTGACGAAGGCGATCACCGGCGAGACGCCCTCGGTGTCGGCGAAAGCGGCGTACCAGGCTTCATACCATTGCGGATTCTGGAACGCGGTCGGAGGCGCGAACGTACCCCACCGCGCTGCTGCCGGCTTCCAGTCTGTAAAGATCTCGACGCGGTAGCCGGCCGCCCGCGCTTTCGCGTGCGCGGAGAGCCTGCCCGCCGATGTCGCAAGTACCGTCATCGCCACACGCCGCGCTTACGCCGCCTTCGGCAGATCGACGATCTTGCCGAGCTCGATCTCATCGAGACGGAAGTCGATCGGGCGGCGCACGGCGCGCTCGCGCTTCACCCACTTGCCGTCGCGCAAGAGCTTCTGCATCACCTGCTTGGCAAAGAAGGACGGGCCGTGAAGGCTGCGGCTCTTCGGCGCGTAGCCGAAGCGATGACGCAGCATGCCATTGGCGAGATGCAGGATCTGCGCGCGCCGGATCTCGTCGTCGACGTAGGACACCGTCATCGAAATGTTGACGACGCCGAGATTCTCGACCCGATGCGGCGCGTTCAGCGGCCAGTTCAACATCTGGCCAGGCTCGAGATCGATCACCTGGGCATGCTGGTCGTACCAGGAGGCATAGGGGATATCGACCTCGACGTCGAACAGCGCGATGTCTTCGAGGTGCTCCGGCCGGATGAATGGCGGTGTGTTCGGATAGATGTAGACCCGCTTGCGTCCGGCGATTTGGATCAATCCCTGCCCCGGCAGGTCGGAGTGGTAATAGACCTGGGCGTCCGGCGAGGAGACGAGGATGCCTGCCTGATGCGTCGGCGCATCAAAGCTCGGAACCTTGGCGGCGATCTCCGCAAACATCTGGTCGACCATCACGCGGAAACGGCGATCGATGGAGGTGACATTGCGCAGGTTGAGCCAGAGACCACCGCGCGAGATCGCCTCGATCACCTCGCGACCGCTGAGCTTGCCGATTTCGCCTTCGCGCCAGACCCGGCCGGAACCCTTCGCACCTGTCTTGACCAGGCTGTAATGCTCGCGCGGATAGTTCTCGATCAGCTTCGCGAGCTCGTCCATCGAGAACGCGGGTTGCTTGTGCATCGCGTGCTCGAGCCGGATCGGCTGATGGCTCCAGAGCTCCGAATGGGTGTCGTCCCATTTGGTGAAGATCTTGCCTGTCGTCATGTCGCGCTCCTGGTCGCCTTGCGTCGTTTTGATCTTCCGATGTCCCGTTACGGGACGACCGGGCAGCCTTCACACGAGGATTGGCAAGATCGGTGCCGGCACTGTTTCGGGCGCTTACCGGAAGCTAAGGTCTGCGCGGTATGCTAACCGAGATCACCCCGGAAGCCCTGCCGCTGCGCGATGACCTCCACACCCCGATATCGGGCGCTGTTCCTCGGCGCGGGAGCCGAGATGCATTGCGGCGTCGGACAGTTCACGCGCTTATTGACTGACGCGATCGAAAAGCTCGACCCCGGCCGTAGCCAAACATTAACCCTGACGCGCGGCCAAGGATCGCTCCACGACATCTGGCGCGCAGTCGGTTCGGCGCAGAGCGTGATCTGCAATTTTCCGATCGTGGCCTGGAAGCGCGTGATCCTGCGGCCGCTTCTCACGCTCGCGATCGCAAAGCTGCGGCGGCGCGAGATCATCCTGGTCGAACATGAATGGGCCGGGCTGAACTGGATGCGGCGGATCACCTACATTCCCGCGGTGTGGGTTGCCGACAGCATCGTCATGTTCTCGCCGCTGGTGCGGAAGGAACTTGCCGATGACGCCGTGGTCAGCTCCGCCGTAACGAAATCCGTGCTGGCGCCACTGCCGCCCAACGTCGAGGCGCCCTCGAAGACCGAAGACTCCGAATTGCGGCGGCGGCTATCAGCGGCACGCGTCAGCGGACGATTGGTGATCGGCCATTTCGGCTCGATCTACCCGGGCAAGCAGCCGAATGCGCTGCTCGAGATCGGCGCGATCCTGAAGGCGCGCGGATTGCGGCCGCTGCTGGTCTATATCGGCTCCTTCATTCGCGGCGTCGACAAGGTCGAGGAGAATTTCCATGCCCGCGCCGCCGAGCTTGGCCTCGGCGAGGACGTGATCGTCTCCGGCTTCGTTGCCTCCGATGCCGAAGTATTCGGCCTCTTCGGCGAGGTCGACGCCTTCTGCTATCCGCTCGACGAAGGCATCACGGCCCGCCGTTCGAGCATCCTCACCTGCGCGCAAGCGGGCCGGCCGCTGGTCGCGACCGGCCCCGCGCTAGCGGACGAGTTCGACCATCATCCGCGCTTCAGGCAGTTGATCGATCGCGGCGCGATCGTGCTGGTTCCGCGTGGATCGGCAGGCGAGGTCTATGCGGATGCGATCCTGGCCGCGGCGAAACGACCACCGCCGCAGGCGCCATTCGATTTCACCGGCTGGTGGCGCGATGTGGCAACGACGGTGGCGGCCGTCATCTATGCCCGCAAACGGAACCGCGCGAGATAGTGCAGGCCGAACACGGCGATCAGGAACGTCGCCCAGATCGGATCGGCGCGGTCGAGGAAGAAGCTCTCCATCGACGACAGATAGAGGCCGAACAGCCATATCCGCAGGAACATCATCGACAGCGGGCCGTCATTGCCGTCCTCGTCGGCGGCCTGGAAATCGCGCAGCGGCTTGACGACAACAGCGGCGATCAGGAACACAAGACCCGGCAGGCCGGTGCCGAGCGCGGTGTCGAGATAACCGTTATGGCTGTGCGAGGCATAGCCTGCCCATTCCTTGCCTTCCTTCAGATTCGTGATCGCATTGCTGCCCCAGAAGGCTTCGAAACCATAGCCGGTCAGGAGCCGCTGATGCAGCGAATCGACGGCAAAGACCCAGATGTCGGAGCGGCCGGTGAAGCTCGTATCCAGCGGCAGGAGCTTTGCGATCGACGCGAGCGTGTCGCTCAGCACCGTGCCGACGCTGAACAGGTTGAGCACGATGAGCGGCAGCAGCAACATCAATGCGCGTCCCCAGAAGGAACGAACGACCGACGTCAGCGAGGTCAGCAGCAGCACGGCCAGGCAAAGCGAGATCGAGCTCTTGCCCGCGGAATAGACCAGGAACAGGGCCGAGAGCGCTATGACGATGACGCCGGAGATCCATCCGCCGGCACGGATGAAGTAGACGCCGAGGAACATCGTCATCGCCATTATCGCAGCGGCGACGTTCTTGTGCCCGAACGCGCCACGCCAATTGCCGGCGAGCGCCGGCTCCTGCGGGTCGGTCGCCAGATGGATCGACAGGTTCGGAGCCAGCAAGATCCCGAGATAGCAGGTCGCGAGCAAGACCAGCGCGGCGATGCTGAACCACCGCATCAACTCGCTCTGCGACTTCGGCAACAGCATCACCGTCGCCGTCACCACCACGACGAATACCGAGAGCGCAAAGCGGCGACTCGAGGTGGCCGGATCGAACGACAGTACGACCGTCAGGCAAAGCCAGGTCCCGAACAGCACATAGGCCGGGGTCAGCAGCGACGCCAACGCCGGCATGTTGTCGCGCATGGTCAACACGAGCATCAGCACCATGAGCAGGCCGAACAGCGCGTAGAGCACGGCCTCCTTGCCGGAGGTCACCTCTCCGACGCGCATGTCGCTGAGATCGTCGAACGGATGCAGCGAAATCCACACCAGCAGCAGGATGCCGATGAAGACCGCGGCGCGGACGAAATCCATCACCGGCCGCCGCCACACATCGGCGAAGACGGCCCGGGCTTCGGACGTGATGAGAAACTCGGTCACGAAACGATCTTCGCCGCGGCGTAGGGTTGCGGCTCGATGCCGAGCACCGCAAGCGCGCTGCCGACGGCCACCATCATCGGATGCATGGCGATGATGGCCTTCCGTTCCCTCAAGACGATGCGCGTGGCGCGGAATAGCGAGAACGGCACCAGGCCGAACATCTTGGCCATCACAGCGGCACGCGACCACGTCGACTGCGCGCCCTTGCGCTCGATGTGATAGTTGATCGCCCCGATCCGCAGGCCGCGCCGCACAATCCAGCCGAGCTTGGTCCGGCTCCGCGGCACCGTCTCCGAGATGGCCGCTTCCGTCGCCCAGTAGAATCGGAAGCCCGCACGGCGGGAGCGTGCAAAGAAATCATGGTCGCCGCCACCTAGGAAATTGAAGCGCAAATCGAACGCGGGGCTGCCGAGGCCAGCGAACACCTGGCGCCGGATCAGGCAATTGCCGCAGCCATAGATCACGGGCACCGGCCCGCTGCTATGATAGGCCGGCGCAAATGCCGGATGACGCTTCAGGCCGCGCTTGCGCTCGTCGTCGAAATTCGGCCAGACCGGCCCGCCGATCACGTCCGCCCCGGTCGTCTCGGCGGCCTCGATCATGCGCTCGAGCCAATCCGGCGAGGCGATCTCGTCGTCGTCAATCATCAGGAAGTTCGCGGCTTGCGGGAAGGTTGCGAGCGCCGTCTCGAACGCTGCGTTGATGGCGTGGCAGTTACCCTGCCGCGGCTCGACGAGGCAAAGGCCATTCAGCTTTCCAGACGCCAGGAATTCCGCGGCCACCGGTGCGCTTTCACAATTGGCCGCGTCGTTCTCGACCACCACGACCGCAAAGCGGCGCGCGGTGCGCTGCGCGGCGACCGATTCCAGCGTCAGCCGCAGATGCTGCGGCCGGCGGAAGCTCGGGATGCAGACTAACGTCTCGACGGAGCAGTCGAGCCCGGGCGAGGCCGCGACCCAGGCGCGGTCCGTTACAAGAAACTCGGTCGCAATCGACATCTTGTTCATGGCTTCAATCCCAGTCCGCGACACGCCGTCCCAGAACGGGTCACGCCACCATCATGGGACGCAATCGTCCCGAAATCGTTGATGGGCGGAGCCGCACGAAAGCGATTCGCAGGGTATGGCCAGGTCATGGCAAAATCCGATCCAGCCACGCGCGGCGCGGCGACGATCTCTTGCGAGGGTTAATCGGAGGGCATTTCGCGCGCTTTCCGCTCCACTGCCATTCGATGAGCATTGACGAGCGCGCGATGGCGCGCGCGTTGGCAGCAATTCGTTAAGGTTAAACACCGTCGAGAGCGCCGGCACGAAGAGCCTTCATCCCCACTGGCATTCGATTTGCTGTTCCTCGGGACGACAAAGAAATCGACCGAGACCGTAACAACACTCGCAAACGTCTGAGGTTTCACCTTGAAAGCGCTAGACCTCGTTTCGCTGGGCACAAAACATGTCCGCAACGCGCTGTCGGAAGAACTCTATCTGCGCACCGGCCGCGATGTCACCCGGCCGGCCGCGATCTTCGCGGAGGTCGTCGAGCGCTGCAACTACAAGTGCCGTTATTGCGATTATTGGCGCCGCCCGAACTACCGCGAGGAAATGTCGATCGAGGAATGGCAGCGCGCGCTCTCGAGCCTGAAGGAATTCATCGGCGCCTATCATGTCGAATTCGCCGGCGGTGAGCCCTATATCAAGAAGGGTTTCCTCGACCTCGTCCGGTTCTGCCGCGACAACGACATCCATTGGGGCGTGACCACCAATGGCGGCGCCTATCTGAACAAGAAGATCGTCGCGCGGACGGTCGAAGCACATCCCTTCAACATCAACATCTCGATCGATTCGCGCGATCCGAATATCCACAACTATTCGCGCGGCGTCGAAAACTCGCTGAACGACATCGTGCAGGGGATCCGGAACGTCTCCGAGAAGCGCCGCGCCGAAGGATTGGATTTTCCGATCATCATCAAACCAGTCGTGCACAGACTGAACTTCCGCCAGCTCCCGCAGATGGTCGACTGGATCCAGCAGATCGGCGCCACCGCGCTGAGCTTCCAGCCCGTCGAGATGGGCACGCAGGAGGTCGAGGACGAATTGTGGATCGGCGAACGCGAGATGGATGATCTGATCGCGGTTCGCGACGAGTTGCTGCGGCTGAAGCGCCGGGGCGCGCCGATCCTCAATGGCGAGGCCGTGCTGAACGCCTGGCCCAATCATTTCCGCCGCGAGAAGGCGCCGCCGGAGGTCATGCCCTGCCGGGTCGGCATGCGCAACTATTTCATCCGCTCCGACGGCCGCCTCGAGGTCTGCTGGTTCTTCAAGCCGATCGGCAACGTGCGCACCCAGACCGCGCGCGAGATCTGGTACAGCGAGGAAGCGCGCATGCGCCGCAAGGAAACCGTGGCCTGCGACAAGCTCTGTCTCTTCACCTGCCTCGCCCAGCGCACGCTGCAGGACAAGCTCAAGATGGGCCTGACCCTGCTGACGGGAATGAAGGCGCAGGCGAACGAGGTCAACAGCAACCGCAGCCCGGGTGAAGCGGCAGCGTAACCCCTGGCCGCTCGTAATCGCTGATGCAGTTGTCCCGGGTTGCGCTTCGCTTCACCCGGGCTACGAGGTCACTTGGCTGCGAACAGCTTTCGGAACAGCTTTTCCGATTCCGGGAAGCGGCCGGTGTCGATCTGCGTCGGCCATAGGCCGTCGACATTGAAGTAGGCCGCATAAGCGATGCTGTCGCGGTTCTCCACAAACCAGTCGTGCATTTTCTGGATAAAGTAAGGATTGTCGCCGGCGTGGCCGACGCCCCACTCCGGAAAGCTCATGCGCTTGCCGTGGCGCGCGGCGAAATCGCGATGCCATTCGAGACCGAAAGGCGCCTTGAGATAAAGCGTCTGCCAGCGCTCCTCCACCGAGCCTTCCGATTTGAAGTCGTAGACGTCGAGCCCGATATAGTCGACGACATCATCGCCGGGATAGGCGAGATCGGCCGGCATCTCCTGCGCCCCCCAGCCGGGACACCAGTCGAACTTGAACTCGCTGGACGCACGGCGGAAGATCTCCGTCACGCGCCGGAACGCCCTGATGTAGTCGGCTTCCTGGCCCTTTGCGAACCAGCCCATCTGCGAGAGGTTCATCTCCCAGCCGAGCCGGATGATCGCGCGCGGCTGCGGATCGGAGATCGCGCGGGCCGCCGCCTCGAACTCGGAATCATGCAGACCATCCGCGACATCGACCAGTGGCGTTCCCGTGATCGTCAGCGGCATCGACCAGACCACGTTCCGTTTTGGATTAAGCCGTCTCCAGATGCCCGGCACCCAATCCACTTTTCGAAAATCTTCCCAGGTCGATTGGCCGTAGAAGTCCACACCGAGCACGGATGACGGCTTCTGCTTCAGCCATTTCTCCCAGGCCTGCAGCAGGTGCTCGCGGCCGTCGGATCCCCAGTCCACAAAGGCGCCGGCAAACCGCGCGGGATCGGCGCCGAGACGGGAGGCTGCGCCGGCGGCGTCCCGCGCAGGGGTGGCGCCGCCGAGAACTGCGCCGGCCGAGGCCGTCAGCATCCCGCCGACGAACCGGCGCCGGCTCAATCGTTCAGTTCGAGCCATCTGCCCTCCTCGCGAATTTGCAAAAGAATGGCGCCAATCTCTTGCCCACCGTTTCAAAAGCGGACACCGCGGCCGGAACGGTTGTGCCGAAACGAACTGGCGGCACAGCCTTGGTATCACCCGCGGCGCGATCCCGCCCGGAAATCCCGTAATCCCACATGCACTCATACCCGCGCCGAACTGCATCGGCGATGCGCGGATCCGGCTCTGCAATATCCGGGCAAGCCGCGCAGACGGACACGAAACACGGCTTCTTATGGTTACTTCGCGCCGTCAGCAGCGCAGCGATCGTCAGCCGCAAACAAAATTAACCAACGACGATCCCAGCCGCGGCCAATGCGCCGGTTCGGCATCGATCTTGCTGAAAGGTTCGCCGAGGACGAACGGCGGCTTGAAAAGCGACAACCGTGAACGCGATCGCCAGAGAGATCTATGAGATGGACCCAGTTGCGTTGTTAACCCCGACTTACGGGCGCGACCTGGAGATCTGCACCTTGCTTTGTGAGAGCGTGGACCGGCACGTTACCTCGTTCTCCAAGCATTATCTCCTGGTTCCCGATTGCGACCTGCCGCTGTTCGCGCCGCTTGCCGGCGAGCGTCGCGTCGTCATCCCGGCCTCGACCTTCCTGCCCGACTGGCTGCGGCCGCTGCCACGCATCATCCAGCGCCGCCGGCGCCAGTTCTGGTGGTCGCTGCGGGCCAAACCGGTGAACGGATGGCATGTGCAGCAGATCCTCAAGATCGCCGCCACCATCGGACTGCCTCACCAGCGCTTTTGCATCCTGGATTCCGACATCGTGTTCTTCCGCGACTTCGACCTGACACGGTTGGAATATCCAAACGCGATCCCGATGCTGACCATGTCGAATGTAGTGACGGCGGACCAGCCGCGACATTCACGCTGGCTCGTGACCACCCATGAGCTGCTGGGGCTGGCGACGCCGCCGTTCCCGGCCGACGATTTCATCGGGCACATCATCTTCTGGGACAAGCAGACCACCCGAGCCCTGGCCGAGCGCATCGAGACCGTCACCGGCCTCGACTGGATCGACGCGCTGTGCAAGACTCGCGAATTCTCCGAATACATGCTGTACGGCTATTTCGTGCAGAACGATGCCGCGGCCTCGCTGCGGCATGCCGCTGTCCCGGACACCCCCTGCGTCAGCTATTGGGACGATCCGAGGCTCAGCAAAAGCGAGCTGCAGGATCTCTTGCGTCGCGCCAACAAGGACGACGTCGCGTTCTCGATCGCATCCTTCTCCGGCACGCCGGTCGAGACCATCCGCGCTGCGATCGCCGAGAGCAACGAAATCCTTTCGCTCACCGGCAGCGGCAAACGCACGGAGTTTGCGGCGTTATGCTGATCGGGCAAGCCAGCATCAACCTGACCGCCAACATCCTCTCGGCGCTGCTGGGGCTGCTCAGCGTGTTCGTTTTCACGCGGCTGTTCTCGCCGCATGATTACGGCGTCTATTTGCTCGGCATCGGCTTCGCTTCCGTGATCAGCGTGTTCCTGGTCGGCTGGTTCCGAAATCTGATCCTGAGCGGGCACGCCCGCAACGACGGCACCGACGTCCGCGGACTTGTACTGTCAGGCTATATCATTTGCTGCCTGACGGCACCGATCGCCTATGTGCTCGCCCGGCTCGCCGGCCTGGACAACACCGCGGCGTTCGCCACGGTGGCGCTCTCGGTCGCGATCGGCCTGTTCGAACTGACGCAGGACCTGGTTCGCGCGCGGCTGATGGCGCTTTCGGTGATGAAGGCGACGCTGGTGCGCGCCGTCTCCGTGCTCACACTCGGCGTCGTCGTCGCGCTGGTGAGCCCGAATGGCTTCTGGCTGTTGCTTTCCTCCGCCCTCGCCTATCTGCTCGCAGTGCTCGTGCAGTCGCGCACCGCCTGGCGTGGCACGCATGTCAGCTTCGACCGTACTGGTCTCATGGCCGTGGCCAAGACCGGCCTGCCGCTGACGCTGTCGCTGACCCTGCTTGCGATCGCCAGCGTCACCGACCGTTTCATGATCGCCAACCTCGTCGGCGCGGCCGATGCTGGCCGATATGTCGCCTCGCTCGACCTCGTCAGGCAGACGCTGATGATGCCGGCGATGAGCATGGCGGCAGCGTTCTTTCCGCTCGCCGTCCAGATCCACGCCAAGCAGGGTGATGGCGCGGTGCGCTCGCATCTCGCCGAATGTCTCGAGCTATTGCTATCAGTTACGCTTCCGGCTTCGCTCGGCTTTGCCGTGGTCTCCGGGCATGTCGCCAACATCATCCTCGGCCCTGACTTCCGCGAGCTCGCGGCGGAAATCATGCCTGTGATCGCGGTCGCCGTGGTGTTCCAGGTCTTGACGCAGCAGTATCTGCACGCGAGCTTCCTGCTGTCGGGCCGCAACGGCTTCTATCTCGTCAACACCGCCTCGCTGATCGCGGCCAATGTGATCCTGTCCTATCTGCTGGTTAGCTACTACGGTGCCGTCGGCGCGGCCTGGGCGCGGCTCGGCGCCGACATCATCGGCTTTGCCTGTGCGCTGGTGCTGACCCGTTATGCCTTCCGCGTTCCGCTGCCGCTTGGCCGGCTGGCGCTGGTCCTGATCGCCGCACTCGCGATGGCGCTGACGGTCGCCGCACTCGATCGCATCCTGCATATTCCGGATCTCGCCGCCTGCATCGTGCTGGCGGTGGTTGGCATCCTCACCTACGGCGTTCTGGCCTGGCTGTTCGACATCGCAAGGATTCGCGGCCGGCTGAAACACAGCCTCACGGCCTTCAGAGCAAAATTCGCAAGCAGCAATATTGGATAACAGCCAATGACCGACATCCTTACTTTCGGTGCCATCCATGCAACGCTCGCCAATGTCGACACGGCGGGGCCGGCCGCGCATCCGCAGTCGCTGCTCGACCTGCCGCCGGGCGAGGCGCGGCAGAGCCTCCTCACCGTGCACAGCATCCTGGAGGCAACGCTGCCGGCGGGCCCGCTCGCGATCTACGAGGCCGGCGGCGGCTCGACCAGCTTCCTGCCGCTCAAGGTGCTGCGCCGCAGCCACATCACCGTGGTCGACATCGACGAGGATCAGGTCAAAAACAATCAGTACGCGCAGGCAACGATCCTGGGCGACATTCAGACCTACCGTTTCGCACCGAAAAGCTTCGATTTCATCGTCTGCTACAACGTTATCGAGCACGTGCCCGATGTCGAGGCCGCGCTCAGCGGTTTCTGCGAGGCGATCAAGCCGAACGGCTTGATCCTGATCGGCGCACCGAATCCGAAGTCGCTCTCCGGCGTGGTGACGAAGTATTCGCCGCATTGGTTCCACGTCTGGTTCTATCGCTATGTGCGCGGCGACAAGAAGGCCGGCCTGCCGGGCGAGGCGCCGTTCCCGACCCATTTCCATCCGCTGGTCACGCTGGGCAAGCTCGAAGCTTTCGCCAGGGCGCACGGCCTGCAGGTGATCTACCGCAAGGTCTATGAGAGCCCGCGCTATCCGGAGATGCGCCTGCGCAAGCCCCTGCTCGCCGCGCTGGTCGACGCCACCGCGAAGGCGATGAACTTCTTCCTGCCCGGCAAGACCGACGTGCGGCACGGCGACTATCATGTGATCCTGCGGAAACTGTGAGAAGATGCACGCGCTGTGGTCCGAAGCCGTCGTGAAGGTCAGCCACCGGCTGGCGATGCATCTGCCGGTCGATCGGGTCCGGCTGCGCAATGCCACGCCGATGGTCAGCTTCACCTTCGACGACCTGTCGAAGAGCGCGGTGACATCAGGCGCCGACATGCTGGAGGCCCATGGCGCCCGCGGCACGTTCTATGTGTCGGGCGGCCTGGTCGGCGTCGACACGGCGAACTGGACGTCAGGCAACGATGACGACGTGCTGTTGCTGCATTGCCGCGGCCACGAGATCGGCTGCCACACCTTTTCGCACCGCCGCACCAGCGATCTCGATGTGAGCTCGCTTGCCGGCGACATCGCCTGCAACCGCCGCTACTTCGACTTGCTCGATCCGTCGATGCAGATCGAAACCTTCGCCTATCCGTTCGGCTACGGCTCGTTCGCGCACAAATACCTGCTCAAGTCCAGGTTTGCGACCTGCCGCTCGATCGTGGAGGGCGTGAACTTCGGCAATGTCGACCTGCAGTTCCTGCGCGCGATGCCGCTGATCGATCGCCAGATGGATCGCGATGCAATCGAGCGGGCCTTCGACGAGGCGCAAATCCATAACGGCTGGTTAATTTTCTACGGCCACGACGTTGCCACCCGGCCCAGCCTGTATGGCTGCTCGCCGGGGCTCCTGAACCACGCGCTGGAAACGGCGGCGAAGCGGAATATTCCGGCGCTCACCATGGCGGAGGCGTTCCGATGCGCGAGCGCTTAAACGCTTTGTTTGCCTTTTTAGTGAATAGTCCCTCAAGGACTATGGTTAATTTTTACTGCTGCGTTGTTGCCGCGCGGTCCGCTCTCGCACATCGCACAGCCCGAAGAGTAACCCCTCAGCCGATGTGTGCGGCGTTTGGAATGGAAGCTGGGGTCGATGCTTGATTACGACCAGCCGATAAACAGCCAGGCCAAGAGCCAGGGCGCCGGCGAGCCGCGCCGAAGCCAGGGCTTCAACGTGGTCGACCTGGTCCTGCTGCTGTGGCGTCGCAAAGCTGCGATCGCGGCTGCCGCGCTGCTCTGCGCCTGCATCGCGGTTGCGATCGGCAAGAGCCTGACGCCGAAGTACGCCGCAACCGCGCAGCTCTATGTCGACCCGCGCGAATTGCAGCTCGTCGAGCGCGAACTGACCCCGCGCGCGCAAGATGTTTCGGGTCTCGCGATGGTGGTCGACAGCGAGGCGCGGGTGATCACCTCCAACAGCGTGCTGTTGCAGGTCATCAAGAACACCAATCTCGACAAGGACCCGGAATTCGGCGGCGGCGGCGATGGCAAGAGCCTCCTCGGCTCGCTGCTCGGCCTGGTCGGGATCGAGCAGCGCCCGACGGCGGAGCAGCAGCACCAGGCGACGATGAGCGCGCTGGACGCGCTCAGTCGCCACATCAATGTACGCAAGACCGACCGCACCTTCGTCGTCGACATCGACGTCTGGTCCTATGAACCGGCCAAGGCGGCGATGCTCGCCAACGCCCTTTCGACTGCTTATCTCGCCGAATCCAAGCAATCGCAGGCCGCAGCCGCCCGGCGCGCTACCAGGGATCTCTCGGGGCGGCTGAAGGAATTGCAAGAACGGCTGCGCAATGCCGAGAACGTGCTTGCGGTCTACAAGGCGCAGAACAATTTCGTCGGCACCCAGGACACGCTGATCGCCGACCAGCAGCTTTCCGCCAGCAACCAGCGGCTCGCCGCCGCGCGGGCACTGACGCTCGATGCCCAGGCGAAATACGACCAGATCGAGGCCAGCCGGCGCAATGCGAGCGACCCCGGCGCGATCCCCGAGGCGCTGCAGTCGCCGACCATTGCGAACCTGCGCGCGCAATATGCCGATGCCAAGAAGCGGCAGGCCGAGCTCCAAAGCGAACTGGGCCCGCGGCATCCGGCGCTCCGGCAGATCGAGCAGCAGGTCGAGGATCTCCGCCGTACCATCAGGGAAGAGATCGAGCGCTTCGCGCAGGCCGCGAAAAACGACCTGACCCGCGCCCGCGATTATGAGGCCTCGCTGAACAAGGCGCTGGATGCGCAGAAGCGCCAGAGCGTGCAGATGAGCCAGGCCTCGGTGCACCTGCGCGAGCTCGAGCGCGATGTCGAGGCGAGCCGCGATGTCTACCACTCCTTCCTCAAGCGCTCGCGCGAGACGGAGGAACAGGAAAGCCTGAACACTTCGAGCGCGCGCGTCATCGGCGAAGCCACCGTGCCGCAGCGGCGCACCTTCCCGCCGGCGATGAGCCTGCTCGCCATGATCGGCTTCGTGCTCGGCGGGCTCGCGGCCGCCGCCTGGATCATCGCCGTCGACCAGCTTGCGCCCGGCGCCGACCCGATTCGGCCGAGCAAGTCGACCTCGCCCGAGAAGCAGACGACGGCGGCGCCGGCGAAACAGCCGGTCCTCGGAAAGCCGGCGCCGCAAGCGGCCGTCAGCGTCATTGAGAAGCCGGTGATTGCTCGGCTGCAGGAATCGGACCTGATGCGCACGCTGGGCGGCATCCTCACCGGCGGCCAGGTCGCCGACGTCACGCGGCTGGGTTGGCCGACATTGCGCGCGGGCTTTCCGCTGATGACCTTCCTCGGCGCCATCCGCGACATGTGCGCGACGCTCAAGAAGTACGCGCCCGCGACCGGAACGCCAGTCATGGCCGTGATCGGCGCGGGTTCATCCATCGACCGCAGCGTGGTGGCGTTGAACGTCGCGCTCTCGGCCGCACGTGACGGCGCCAAGGTGCTGATGATCGATGCCGATCATCAGAAGCGCGAATTGTCGGGCAAGGTCGTCCGGCTTGGCAAGCGCGAGGCCGGCCGCCTCGGCTGGCTCAGCATCGGCAGCAAGGCAACGCGCGCCATCAACACGGCGAACGGAATTTCCATCCTGCCCGTCATCGAAGGCGGAGACGCCAGAGCGGCGGAAGCCATCCGCAAGTCGGTCGCGCAGGCGCGATCCGTCGGCGGTTACGATCTCATCATTCTCGACGGGCCGGCGATGCCGTGGAGCGCGGCTGATCGCAAGCTCTTCGATCTCGCCGACGGCCTCCTCGCCGTGCTGCCGGTCCATCTCGATATCAACGACTGCATGGAAGACATCCTCACCGCGCTCGGCGGCGCGGAGCGCAAGCTGGTCGGCGTCGTCCTGAACGAGCTCAATCCCATGGTGGAGAGCCGTCAGCAAGACAAGCAATATGCGTGAGCGCCGCACCGGCGCGACCTGACCGGCGAAAGTTCGAAGCGCAGTTAACCGCGCTCCGCGCTTCCTTCACCTCCCCTTGCCCCCCACCCCGCCCTTCCCCTTTCAGGGAAAGGGCGAATACCATCACAGCGGCTTGATCTGCACGTTCCGGAACTTGACCACGCCCGAACCGTATTGAAGCGCGATCGGACCACTCGCGTGCTTGCTATCCTGCACGTCGACGGTCTTCTGCCCGTTGAGCACGACGACGAGATGCGGGCCCTGCGCCGTGATCTCATAGGTATTCCACTTGCCCGCCGCCTTGGGCATCGGATTGACCTTGCCGACATCGACGATCGCGCCGGTGCCGTAGGTCGGATCGGGCCGCTTGTCGAAGATATTCACCTCGTAGCAGACCTTGGAATCGATGATCTTGTTGGTGTCGCAGCGGATGAAGATGCCGCTGTTCGCTTCTTCGTCCGTCCAGAACTCGGCCTTGATCTGGAAATCCTTGTAGGAATTCTTGCTGACGAGATAGGACAGGTCCTTGCCGTCGAGCTTGTCGGCGACCAGCGCGCCGTCCTTCAACGTCCAGTTCGCCTTGCCCACCTCGTCCCAGTCGCCTTTCTTGGTACCGTCGAGCAATGTGACCCAGCCGTCTCCCTCGGCGGAAGCGAGATTGAAGGACATAGCGGTACCGATCAGAAGACCGGCCGCAAGCGTCCACACATGTTTCATGAAAAGCATCCTCCCGATGTTGTTTTGATTTGTGCGGGCAAACTAATCACTGCCGCGTGCGAGCGCAAATCGATTTCGATGCTGCAGTTGCGTTGTGCGGGGAAGCCGCGCATCCGCCGATCACGCATGCACGCGTGCGTCTTGTCCAGCACCAGCGCCCCCGAATAGCATCGAGCGCAACAGAGATGGACCAACCAAGCGTCCATCCGAAAACGGGAGGAAGTCATGATCGTCAGTGCCTGGCGTTACCTTGCAATCCCGCTTGCCCTCGCCGCCACACTGAGCATCGGCTCCGCCGCCGAGCTCAATCCCGCCGCCGTTGTCTATAAATTGCCTGACCAGATCCCCTGGGGGCCGGTGGACGCGCGCGGCGCGCAGAACGCCGTGGTGGTCGGCGATCCCGCAAAGCCCGGCTTCTACGTGGTCTATACCAAATGGACCAAGGGCAACCATTTCAGCCATCCGCATTTCCATCCGAACGACCGCTATATCGTCGTGCTGCAAGGCACCTGGTGGGTGGGATCGGGAACGAAGTTCGATCCGGACAAAGGCACCGTGGCGATGCCCGCCGGCAGCTTCGTCACCCATTACGGCAAGCAGGTGCATTGGGACGGCGCCAAGGACGAGGACGCCGTGCTCCTGATCATGGGCGAAGGACCGGCGACGGCGACCACGGCGGAGGAGAAGTAACGACTTCGTAGGGTGGGCAAAGCGCAGCGTGCCCACCGTCAAGCACTCCGCCCGTGGTGGTGGGCACGCTGCGCTTTGCCCACCCCTTCGCACCTACCCCCGTCGCGTCCGGATCGAGCACAACAAGGCATCGGTGGCGGGGGGGGGGGGGGGCATCAGCCCCCCATACGGCGACGGCCGGGCCCCCGCGGCGGAGGCGTCCCCCGGGTCCC